>CAMAYW010000246.1 GCA_945862475.1 Bacteriovorax stolpii | reverse complement strand
GAACCTATTTCATAAACATCCACAAACTGAGCTGACATCAGTAAGAAGAAGATGAAGATGAAAACTGAATCTAGTATTGGAACTAAGTTCAGCTTTTCAGGTTTTTTGATTTTATGCCCGACTTTCATAATAATTCCTTGATTAAGCTGCTCTATCCATTGAGCTTGAACCTTTCTTCGTTGCCAAAAGATCTAGAAGTTTGACTGAATTTTCTTCAATTTCTTGGATCATTTTTTCACCTCTTGCCATCAAGAAGGAATGAATAACCATCAAAGATATTGCCGAAACAAGTCCAAGGGCGGTCGTATTCATCGCTACTGCAATACCTTCTGCAAGTAACTGCGCTTTTTGAGAGGCTTCCGCCTGAGCAACAGCTGCAAAGGACTGGATAAGACCTTGAATGGTCCCTAGTAGTCCTAGGAGAGTTGAAAGATTTGCGGCGAGAGCGAGATAAGAAAGACGTTTTTCAATTTTTGGAACAGCTTCAAGGATGCTTGCTTCCAGGGCATCCTGAATTTGTTCTTTTGATTGATTCGCTCTCTTCAATCCGTTCTTCATGACGAATGGAAGAAGAGCACTTGATTCAGTACAAGTTTGAATCGCATCCTGCACTTGATTACCGATAACATTCTTCTTGATGTTACCCATTAGACTCGCTCCATCGATATCAAACTTGAAATAAGACTTGATTCTCTCCATGGCGATGGCCACTCCAGCACACCAAACGACAGCAATGATCCACATGAAGATTCCACCTTCAGTCATGAACCTTGCTGCCCATTGAATAATATTTTCTTGTACAATTGGATTTGATACGACTTCTTCCATAAGCCTTCCCCCTTAAAATGATCCATTATTTGATTGGTGAATATGAGACAAAAACAAAGAGGAACAATATTCTTTAAAAAGATCATTGCTCTCGATTAAAAAGAATTTCATTTTTTTCCAGAACAGACTCGAAGAGTCTTTATTTTTTTAGATTCATGACATCAACAAACGTGCAACTTGAGATAACGTCCAACAGAAGAATCTAAAAACTTAAACGAATTCTACACCTCTTAAAACAAAACTCAACTGGTCAAGTAACTAAAAATTTAAAATTTCAAATGTTCAGATTATTTAAACTTTGAATGCCCACAATCCTTGCCTACCCCAACAGAGACTACCAAAGATAGTGGGCACCAGTGCAGAGGTAAGCAATTGATTCTACTAGCGAAGTGACTCTAAGTCTTTGCTTAGGAATGGATCGAAATTATCTCGAGCGAAGAGATCTAGTTCAAAACGTCTTCTTTCTCTTTCTCGAACAGAAATATCTCCGGGGGCAATAAGTTGTCCTTTAACTTCAAGGTTTCCAAGATCAAACTTTTCATACTTTTTATACTGATAAATAACTTTTTGATCCTCTCCATAGGCCTCAGACATCATATAGAAACTAAAAACATATATAAATAATCTCATAACTAATCCTCCTCTACTTTTTCGTTTCGAATAGTCTGACAGTTGGATTTTAAACCCATTGAATAATCCCCTAATTCGTCCGCCCAAAATGAGCCGTCGAATTTCCAAAAATATTCAAAACGAGATCTCGTCACATTAGAATAATCTCCTCGACTCCTATCTGCGATTAATCGCTTATTAAAGTAAACGAGATCTTTCTTTTTCGATATAATTTCAAGATTTAGTTTATATAGTTCCTGTGAAATGAAAGGAATTGAATCTAAAAACTGGAAAATGTCCGTTTTTGCGTTGTAGTTAATTTTTGTTAAAAGATTTGATTTAACTTCCTCCAAATGAGGTACTAATTTATCTTTAATGATTTTATTTTCATTTTGTTCAATTCTTTTTATCTCTTGTTCAATTTTAAAAATAGCATTAAAGTCAAGACTAAATCGCGTTTGCTTCTTCATCCTCGTAAGAATCTGTGACACAAACTCCCCTTCTTTAACTAATTCTTCATCCTCTCTAAACATGATGTTATAAAAATAATTCTGAGAGGAGCGATTCTTTTTAAAAACTAAATCAAGAGCTTGAAAACGTGGACGGTAGAATTGATAAAATTGGTTAACAATAATTAAGCTGTCTTCATATAGGCAAAGTTTGAAATAAGTAAGGGCCGCAAGATATTCAGCTTCTGGAAAAAAATAAGTATCTAAAAGTGGAGATTTATATGTCGTCAAGAGACCAAGAGTTCTATTGTAATCACCCATCTGATAGTAGACCCATGCCTTTTCTAGTAAAAGATAAGGCCATTTATAGGATTTTTTTGGGATCCGATCATATGCACCTAGCGCTTCTTTATACTCTTCCTTTTTAAAGTGATGGCGAGCCTTATTAATCAAACATATTTCAAAAACCATTCTGTAATATCTCTTGATCTTATCATTCTGAGCAGAAGATTCATTCTTTTCCGCAGAAGACTGACAAGCAAGATAAGATTCATCTCTTTCTTTGATTTTATTTTGAGCTTGAAAGACTTGAGCTTCTATCAATTTCCCCTCTGGAAAATATCTATGGTCTGGATGTATTTTCGAGAGATGATCTAGGGCCGACTTAAATTTTTTCTCTTGAAAAGACTTTCGCCCTAAAATGAATCTGGTACTTGATGTTGGATATTTTAAAAGGAGTTGAGAGTCATAATCTTCTAGAAGTTCAATTCCTGTATAAAAAAGTAAACTTTCAAGTTTCTTAAGATCATTGTTTAGAATTTCTTTATTATAAGTTTCTATAAAAAATTCATTTAAGGCAGAAAAATAATACTTCTTATCTTCGAGTGCGACTGAAAATATTTTTTTTTCATTCGCAAAAATTATGTGAGAGAAAAGAATTAAAGAAATGAGAATTAAGTTTTTCATCCTGCACCTTTAGTATGAAAATCCAATGCTTAAGATTACATCTGTATTCGTCCTAAGCTTATCTTTATTTGGGTTTTGAGGTCCAGGAGCCCTGTAGTAGGTGTTCATGTATTCTAGTCCAAGGTGGATATTTTCCTTTAGATGAAATTTTAGTTTAGTTTTCACAACCGCTCCGTGATAAATTTCTGTATTATACTCATTAGGAGCATTGTTAACGGTCACTGTTTTAATGTTACTATCCGTTACAACCTGAGCATATCCAGCTGCAAATGACCAATCAAAGTAAAAAATCTGATTAAAGGTATTAATCTTTCCATAAAATGGTGACCATACCGCCAAAGCACCATAGGAGGATTTCATTCTCCTAATAAATGGTTCTGCCTGATTAATAAGTCTTATATTATTAAAGTCATCATTATTTGAATTAGAGTATTGATTATAAAAAATCTCTAATCCCCAATCTTCGTGAAGATAAAAGCCACCATTAAGTGCAAATCCGTTCGTGTCCTGAAATTTTGATGTAAAGTTAGAAATATACCCCACATCAAAATAGAGTGAATGCTCTTTTTTGTGCAATTTATTCTGAAGGACATATACTTTCTTGTCCGGATCTAGCCATAGGAAATCATATAATGACTCCTCTCCCGCAAAGGCATATCTCGCCATTATAATCCCTATCGCAAAAATCCAGATTCTAGCCATATGTCCCTCTTTCTATTACTTTTTCTGGTAATAAACTTTAATTACGGATCCAACCGCTGGTAGATGGTTTGGATCAAATTTAATCGATCTAGAAGAAGAATCGTAAGTGTAATCAGTTGTGGCAACTCCATTCACATACACTTTTAGAGTCCCTAGGACAGGTTCATTTCCAAGAGCAAAAGAATCCAATAAATTTAAAATGGAGTCTCCCATTGATGTAAGCGACTGGTAAAAATCATCTCTGATGTTTGCAACTACTCCTGCAGTCTGAGTAGAAGCTAGTTTATATCTCTCAGCACCAACGGTAATCCCAGGAGATTTTGAACTCGTTTTGTTAATATCTGCGATTGTGTAAAATTTAACTAAACCCGCTTCGCTTTTAAAAGATTTAAGATAGTTTGTGTAGTCTAAGACTTCATTTGGTGACTGATCTTCCTCGTCGGAAAGTATAACGACTGCTAAATAAGCATCTTGTCTTAAAAAAGAAGAAGCATATTTTTGCATAAACCCTTCTGATGCTTCCAATCCTTTCTCATTACCAGAACCACTAGTCCCTACTCTCACAAGATTCATAAAATCACTCTTGAATTGATTTTCGTTTTGTTTTGCCATCGCAGAGGTTAATTTACTGTCTGAATTATTAACCATTCTTCCTTTTTTATACGAGCTACTTACATCTGTTGTTGTTATTGCCATTTTGAAATCAACATTCTTAGTTATAAATTCATCAATAAAAGCGCTGAAATTTACACCAAGGGCATCTTGTTCATCGGCCATCGATCCAGAGTTGTCGATGATCCAAACGATATCGAGTTTTTTAG
>CAMAYW010000245.1 GCA_945862475.1 Bacteriovorax stolpii | reverse complement strand
GAAATCGGGATCCACAGAGTATGGATGGTATCAACTGCAGCATCAAGAGATTTTGATCCGAGCTGCCTTCGTCTTATATATTCTTCCGCAACAACAATACTATTATCAACAAGCATCCCCATGGCAATAATGAGCGATAAAATGGTGATGGAATTTAATGTCAAACCAAAACTTGGCATAATTCCAAGAGTAGAAAGAAGTGATATTGGAAGTGAGAGGGCGACCATAAGCCCCACTCTTCCTGGCATGAACAAAAGTAGAACGGCAATAACGACAATAAGACCCGAAATAGCATTCGACGTTAAGGTATCAAGTTTTGCGCCAACTCTAATTCCTTCATCATTAAAGATCACAAATTTTAATTGATCCTTATGTTTATCCTCATATCTTTTAAGGATGGGTCTGATTGAATTAACAAGTTTTAGAGTATCGGCACCGGCTTTTTTCTGAATGGTTAATAAGGTGGCCTCTTCGCCCAAATATCTCGTGAGGGTCCTTGGTTTTTCTTCACCATCTATGACAGTTGCCACATCTTTTAAATAAATCACTTCACCAGAAAAAGTTGACCGAATAGGAGTCATTTCTAATTCTTTGGAATTTTTGACTTTCCCATCAATTTTCACGAGCTTTTGATTAGAATTATCTTCTAATTCACCACCAGGGATGTTGGAATTTCTTGCTCCAATTTTTTGAAGGACTTCGTTTACACCTATATGGAGTGCATCTAGTTTTTTTCTTGAAAGCTCAATTTCAAATTCTCTCTTCTTATAACCATCAAGAAGAACAGCCTTCACATTTTTATTATCTTCAATATCTTCTTTCAAGGCATCAGCAACGAGATCCCTTGATCTCTTGTCATTGGATCCAACGACAGCAATTTCAATGGCAGCAAACTCTTCCGATTTAATTTCTGTAAATTTTGGTTTTTCTTTCAAGTCAATGGGTAGATTTTTGGCCCGATCAATAACCTTTTGTAGATCAGTCATGACATCTTTTACGATCACTTTTGGATTATCCATATCCACTCGAACAACAATTTTACTTCTTCCAGCTTGAGAAACTGATCGAACATCCTTTAGCCCCGATACCGTGCGAATTTCGTCTTCAATGGGTTTTGTGACTTTAACCTCAATATCCTCAGGTGTGGCCCCATAGTACTCTGTTTCAATAATCGCTGTTGCAAAATCTACTGATGGATAAGATTCTGCGTTCATTTTTTTTATTCCAATGAGTCCAAAAATAAAAAGGAACAATGTCACCACAATAGTTAGTTTCGGGTTTGCTATAAAAAAGTGGGAAAGATTCTTCATATTAGATCCTATTAAATGAACAAGGGGTTTCAGTATAAATCACGAGGTAATCAAAAAGCGTATTAAGGATTTGAAGCTGAGTTTCAATCGTCATGAGCTGTGAATTCAAGAGAGCATCTTGATCAAAGACCAGCTCCTCCACCCCCACTCTCGCTTGCTCATATTTTTTACGAACGAGGTTAAGTCTTAGTTGGAGTTGCTCGGAGCTATTTTTTTGGGCCTTAATCACTTCCATCAATAACTTTATAGATTTTGAAAGCTCTTGATGGGTTGAAATCACTTGAGCATCTGTCGATTGAATTGAAGCGGACAATCTCTTTTCATCATAAAGTTCTTTAACTTTTTTTGTATTTTCTTTAATTGATCCCAAAGGAAGATTAAAATTTAACCCAACTTCGTAACCCGTTCTATTTTGTTCCGTTTGATCTTTAATCGTATTTCCGTAATTTCCTCGGATGTACTGATTTGCAACTGCATCAGAGGCGACACCGGTTGATCTAACCGTTCCAAAAAGTTTTACGTCAATATCTGAGTATCGAGAATTCATTTTGGCTAAATTAGACTTAATTTCCTTAAATAGTGAAACGGCTTCATCGTAATGCGTGTACTTATAGGGAGCGGCTTTTTCCTGAGAAATAGTTGCTGTGCAAGTGAGAACTTCGTTAAATGTTCCTGCCAAATCATAATCAGCAAGCTCAATTTCTTTTTCTGCTAGCTCTGGAAGAAGATTTCTTAATTGTTTTAAAAGAGTCTCTTTTTGATATTGAAGGAATAGAAGTGTCCCTTCTCGAGACGAGAGTTGCGCTTGGTACCGTGCCACTTCGTCGGCCTCAGCAACTGAATTTTTAAATCTTAGTTTTGATTGCTCTAATTGCTTTTGAGCTGTTTTTAATAGTTCTTCAGAAATTTTGGTCGATTCATTATTAGCAACGAGGGCCCAGAAAACTCTTCTTAGTGAAATTCTAAAAGCCTTTACTTGAATGTCTTTTTCTATTTCTGCTCTTTTCTTTTCTAAATTTGCCGTTTCCCACTCGGTTTTAGTCATTCTTCCTAAAAGATTTTTCCACAGATCAATCTGAGCAGTAAAAGCGAGAGTTGTTGTGGTAGCGTTTTGAATTTTTCCAAGAACAGGTGATTGCGCTGATCTCTGGTCAGATACGACATAGAGAGATGTATCCACCCCGGCCTTAAAATTTTTCCTAACACCTAATTGAGCTTGTTTAATGGGAGAGAAAATGGGCTGGAATTGGATAATCGCTCTCTCATTAGTTTCAGCATAAGAGGCCCTACCAAAGAGCTCTGGTGCAAATCGTTGATTCGATTCACCCTCTCTAACGGAAGCATTCAAAAAAGCTGCCTCTATTTGTTCAATCCCGGGAGCACCTTTTTGGGCCAAATCATTTAGGGATTTTTCCGAAAGAATAAAAGGCGCAGAATAAGCGGAGAAGGAAACAATAGGGGTAAAAAGAGTTAACAATTTTAATAACTTGGACATATTTTTCCTGTAGACATGTGTTTTAAACAGTTGTTTGAAACGGAGTCTACAAAATTCCCAAGCCTATTGAAACCAGAATTTAGTGTATTTAATTAATGTCCAGGCTTAATTTTTCATTAATAACGAAGATCACACTGGGTGAGACATTCTTTATCAGTGAGCGCCCGCTTGTGTTTAACCAGGCTAATGCCATACATGTCGGCCTCTATGTCCGCCCTCTCGGCATTTCCTGAACCCAGGAGGTCTTTAAATTCTTTTAGATAACCCACCAAAAGAACCTCTTTAGAATGGCACCTGCGTGTCAGCATGCATGATACTGAACAGTGAAGGTTTTTATCATAGGAAGAATGATTTTTTGCAACCTGAACCACTGGTTTTAGATGCTTAAGGGAGCAAATAAATTCAACTCCCGCTAGAGAATGAGTACTAATAGAAATGAATGCTAAAAGGATTAATTTTTTCATGAGGAAACTTTATCACGTGCTCAGTTTTTTTGACTGTGCCATGTAAATTATTCAACCAGTGTTTAGAGAATGACAAATTAAACTACACTATGAACATGAAATACATCCTTCTACTCACAGCCTTTCTTTCAATTCATGCCATTGCTCATGAGTGTGTTTTATCTGCAGAAACGAGTACGCAAGAAAAGATTCAAACGGCTTTTCAAACGTCCAATAGCTCAGACTGCAGGGACCTCGCCTCTAAGATTAAAGATAACCATTTTTTTGGTCTTATTGACGAGAACACAGAAGTCATGAAGATAAAATATATCTTTCGAGACGAAACTGGCCCAATAAAAGAAGAAATTTAGCGTTTAATTGTATCTTTAACCTTATCTACAACTCCATCAACATGGCGCTTAACTTCTAAGAGATTGGTTCCAACTTTTTCAACAAAGTCTCCCCAGCTCTCGACGTTTTCTGATTTGTCCCCATCAGGTAATCTTGCCTCTGGCCCATACATCTTTTCCATGATGGAAAGAACGGAACTCTTAATCATGCCACGGAAAGGGATTTTTGCCATCATTCCATACATCGCGGCTTGCCCAGAAGTATTAAGCTCAGGGTGATCTTTAACAGTTTGAACGGCTAACTTTAGATCTGATACAAAATCTTTAATATATTCAGAATGAAGTGGCGAAAGAGTCATGTGAATGGACTCAGGTGTCTGCTGCCGATCCATGTACCAACCCTTTTTTTGAAGTTGATCAGCAACAGCATAAATTCCAATCGACTTCTCTTTACTACTAAAGGCTAAAAGAGTTGAATCTGGCAAAGCAAGTAATTCAAGCTCTGGCATCTTTTCGATTTCTTTAATAAGAAAATCGCGAGTATCGATAAGTTTTTTTGTGAGTTCTAAGTATCCTTCTTCGCCCAATTTTTTCATGGTTGCCCAAGCGGCAGCAATAGGTCCACCAGGCCTTGTTCCAGGGAACGATGGAGAAGCATAAATTCCTCCTCCCTTCCATTCAGTGAATACGAAGAATTGATATTTCATGATATTCATAGATCGATAGAGCAAAATGGAAGCACCCTTCGCAGAATAACCGTATTTATGAATATCTGCA
>CAMAYW010000244.1 GCA_945862475.1 Bacteriovorax stolpii | reverse complement strand
ACGATTGGAAAGTTTACAAGTGCGCCGACCTCAGAGTCTTCAGAGCAATTTGAAAAACAGCCCACAAGTGTTAAAGCGGGATTTCCGTCCTCCATCCTTGAAATAACTGTTCTAACATGGATTGGTGAAAGGTCGGTGAGTTTAAGTGTTCCAAGAGATTCATTTTCTTTATCTGTTACTTTAGTAATAACCCCACCAAAGACATTTTGCTCCCCAACCAGTCCAATAGGAAATCCTACCAAAAGTGATTCTTCTTGTATTGAGAGTTCGTTTTTTTGTTTATTAATCGTTTCAGCAGATTTCCCTTGAGGAAGATTACTTAGAATCTTTAATGTTTCTGCATTCGTGATGGATAAGATGGATTTATTGAGAGCTGCTAATTTAAGTTGTGACTCTGATAATACCTGAAGTTCTATTCCTTCATTCTCAATTATTTGATTTGTATCTTTAGTATTTATAACTCGGTTTGATTTGTTTTTTTCTTTGGTAATGTGAAGGGCCTGTCCTAAATCGACACAAGAACTAGCAAGAGCAGAAACAGCAAGAATCGATAACATAGATGATTTGTTTTTCTTCACATTGACTCCATTGTTTTGATGTAACTCGCCGATCATATCGAGGTTTCCTTTTTTTTGTTTGAGGATTGAAAAAGTTACATGTTGATGCTTTTTTTTTAACTCGTTCTTAACAATCCATTGGTGTCAAAAAAATTGACACTATTAGGAAAAACTATAGCCCGGGAGGTAGGTTTTAAAGGCTTAGAGTAGAATGCTTTCATGAAAGTTTTGATTGTTCTGTGTCTCATCTTTAATGTCAATTTGTCCTTCTCTCAAGAGGTGAATGAGACATTTTGGGAAAAGATGACCAGATATCATGACATTATTTTCTCACTCACTATGGGAAGTTTAGACAGTAGAGGGCTTTCCCTAGATAGCTTGTTTAAGCCTAATGTTCCTTCCTATTCGCTTGTCTCAAAAAGCATAAATAAACAAATTGCGAAGGCTGGTTGCAAAGACACTGGCTGTGATACTTATCCTCTTGATTTTTCAAACTCTGTAAATTCCCATCTTTCATTTGCAAAAAGTTTCAGAATCCTTCCTAATACGGAGTCTTTTGAGCTTAGGGAGAAACTTATCCGTGAGGCCAAGAAAAGCATATATGTACTTGTATGGGCGGTCTACGATGATGAGACAGGTTTTCAATTCCAGAACCAGCTCTTAGATGCCCTTGCTATAAATCCTAGTCTTGATATTAAAATTATTACTGATGGCAATATTGTTAATTTTAGAGGCCGTAGTGTTTTAAAGAATCTCGAAACGCTATCTCATGGAAAAATCAAAGTCATGAGATGGAAAAGTCTTAAATATAAGGCGAATGGCTCCCATCGAAAAATGTTCATTGTCGATCAAGAGCATGTGATCGTTGGTGGCATGAATATTGGCAATGAGTATTCACATCTTGCAACCTTGATAAAATGGCGCGATCTTGATCTCTACATTAACGGTAAAAGCTCTGGCACTTCAGCTGAGCGGCAATTCATTGAAATATGGAATAAACAAATAGAAGAGTTTCCAGGCCTTAAGAAAAAGATCGATTTGATGGCATTATCTGATTTCCAACAGGAACCTGAATCTGGTGATATTCCTGTCACTTTTGTGGATCAACATCCCGGCTCGGCGATAAAAGATTATTATCATAATATTCATACCGCAGTGGTGAAACTTTTTAGAGATGCTAAAGAAACAATTGATATTGAAAATGCCTACTTCATTATGGATCCGATCATTAAAGAGGAATTAAAAAAAGTCATTAAAAGAGGTGTAAAAGTTAGAATTTTTACCAATTCTGATAAGAGTATTGATGAGCCTATCGTTTCAACTCCCGTCATGAAATCTGCAAGAGATGCCATTGAGATGGGTGCAAAAGTGTATCTTAAAAAGAAGTTAACTGTTCATTCTAAATATATGATTGTTGATGGAAAAATAAGTATGATCGGTAGCTTTAATTTTCATCCTCGCTCCCTTCATTTTGATGCAGAAAATGTCGCCGTTATTTTTGACAAGACTCTCGCTAGAGAGCTTACGGAACATTTCGATAATGGGATTTGCGAAGAATATCATTTTCAAAATGCTAAGGATATTAAGGTTGATTGGACCTTTATGGGTTTAATTATGAATAGCTTCTATTTTGACTTTTTATAGTGTCTTTTTTTTTTACAGCCTTAAGTCTTTATTTCAATATGCTATTCCCAGAGAATGATTCGATTTAAAATAATACTATGAAAAACATTATATTTTTATTTGTTACCCTTACATCCCTCAGTTGCTGGTCTCAAATTGACGATCAAGCCAATTCGGAAACAAGACTCCTTTATCAACGATTAAATAAACTTAGTCTTAGTTATAAAACGAAGCAAAAAATCCTACTTGGGCAACAGAACGCCTTTACGGAAGGGAGAGGCTGGAGATTAGATAATAGGGATATTGGCGCTGAATTAAAATCCGATATGGAGACTGTGAGTGGGGTTCATCCTGCGGTCAATGGTATAGATTTTAATGAAATTGGCGACTGGAATAAAGACTTAATTCAATCTCACATTTCAGAAGTCCACAAGCGGGGTGGAGTAACAACTTTATCTTGGCATATGCCTACTCTCGTTGATGATGGTAAAGGCAATCATTCATATAACGATACTACGGCAAGGGTGGTGGAGAGAATTTTACCTGGGGGAGATCATCATCACTTATTTAATTCTAAGTTAAATAAACTGGTTAAATTTTTTAAAGAATTAAAGAGCATTCCAATTATCTTTAGGCCTTGGCATGAGCATAACTTTTCTTGGTTTTGGTGGGGTAAGGATCATTCGACAAGAGAGGAGTATATCAAATTATGGCGTTATACGGTTGAATACTTAAAGGCTCACAATGTCCATAATCTTCTTTATGCTTATTCACCTAATCACATTAATGGAGATTACTTAGATCGCTATCCTGGTGATGAATATGTAGATATCTTGGGAGTTGATCATTACTTTGTTGACCCGACCTTTGATCAGAATACTTTTGGCCCTTATCCTCTTTATAATTGGAAAAAAGACGTCATATGGCTTTGTGAAGAGGCTTCTAAAAGAAATAAAATTCCCGCTATCACTGAGTTTGGCCAAGAGGGTCTGACATACGATAAATTTTGGACTGATTACTTTGGTTGGCCTTTAGAGAAAGAGGGGATCCAGCAAATAACTGGTGCGGATAAACTACCGGCCAAAGGAATTGCTTATATAATGGTTTGGCGAAATGACATCAAAGACGCAAAACATTTCTTTGGACCTTTCCCTGGCAATTTTAATAACAAAAACTTTATGGATTTAATGTCTAAAAGAATCTATCAAGGGCTAAAGTAAATTTAGCCCATTTTATTATAAAGTTGTTCTCTGTTTCGTTCCAATTTCTTTATAGAAAGCAATATAGCGCTTCATTACATGAATTGGATAATCCTTAGGATAAACATTTCTTGAAAGGGCCTTTTTAACTGACTTTGGTCCCATGTTATAAGCAGCAAGATAGAGTTGACCATGACCCTGAAATTTATTTCTTAGCCAAGAAATGTAAGCTGCACCTAATTTAATATTATGAATTGGATCCTGAAGAGACTTTTCTCCGTTCCACTTAATTTTGAGTATATTAGACATCCATTCACCTGTTGTGGGTCTTATTTGCATCATACCAATTTCACCCACTGGGCCTACAGCAAGTGGATTAAAACTTGATTCTCCTGAAATAACGGCCATAACAAAATACGGATCTAAAGAATTAACACTTGATTCCTCAATAATGGCCTCAGCAACAGCTTGTGCATTCATTTTATAAGCTTTAGGTAATCTTTGTTTTACGATTGCATAGATATTCTTTTCCAAGTCTTTACGGTTTTCAAATTTTGATACAACACTTCTTTTGTATCTGTTGCCCATAAGTTCTTTTGAGTGTTCAACTCTTAAAGAGTGACGAACACTTGCTAGAGACCTCGAAGGATTCGAAGTATTAGCAGAAACATTTGTTGCGACGAAAAGAATGGTTAAAATTAGTTTTTTCATACCAAGCTATGAAGCAAGGTGAGTGCCAATCTATGTATGTCTAAAGTGTTGAATTTTTGAACAAATAATGAAGTGATTTTGATCACTGACTAGTCAGTTTTCAACAGCGTCTGTAAAGCCTTGAATATAGATTCATGATTTTTCAGGATGTTAGCTTGGAGGCACCCTTCCGAGCACCTCCTTTCGTTGAATTAAAAATTAAGCGCAACTGAAGAAATAAGAAAACTATCCTCGTTTGTTTTGTGTCCGTCTTGGTTTTTAAAGACGTCATCTCGAGTTTTCACGTATCTTCCTTCAAGTCTGAAAGTCGTCGAGAGATTA
>CAMAYW010000243.1 GCA_945862475.1 Bacteriovorax stolpii | reverse complement strand
AAACTTCCAGGTATTTTGAGTGTCGATGATGCTGGGTCCGCTCAATCGAGAACAAAGTTAAATCAACTTGTGGGTAAGCTTGGAAGTGATTACACACTAGATGAAAATCTTTTAAATTTTAAATCCCTTAGAATTGTGATGAGTCCTTCTTTATCCATGGAGAGCCTTGATTTTGTGAGAGATCAAGTCGTGAAGATGGGCGGGCGAGAACATGTATCTGCTACCGATGTGAAATATCCTGAAGTGACTTCTGTTATGAGGTCTCATCCTTTTTATAGTTTTATTGGGAAAGCTGGTGACTGGGGAGTGATTTCACTCCTAGGCGTTTTCTGGGTGATCTCTTTTTGGTTATGTTACGATGTTTTCAGATCACGTGCTTACATCATTGAAAAATTTCAACGAAAAAGATTAGTCGCTTCAAAAACCATTGCTACAGGTTTGGGTGTTGTTTTTCTCATGTTTACTGCCTTTGGTATTTGGAATGGTACGCTTAAGTTTTTTGATTCCGTTATACTTTTTGCTGTATTCGCTGTTTTTTGGACCTTTTCAATGCAGGAATGGAAATGGAAGCCAACTCTTTAAAAATCTCAATTATCATTTTCGCCTTAACGATTTCCTGCTCAAGCTTTGGTGCGATTAGAAGGCCAGTTGATGAGCTTGCTCGCTATCGTGTCGAGGTTATGGAAATGGGGGCGAGGTTATCGACTTTAGAAAAAGAAATTGGTTCAAAGAATAATCTCTATCTCTCCAGTCTCCAGCAGATCAAGCAATTTGAAAATGACATTAAGATGTATAAGGATGAGCTTTCTAATAAACAAAAAGAAGTTCGCGAATCTAAGATTGAGAATAAAAATATTCTCCAGAGCTATTTACTTGAAAGTGAAAATGAGACAACTGAGCCGTGGCAAAGGAAAGTTCACTTTGAACTTTTAAAACAGGCCCAAAATAAACTAGTGAGAAAAGAAACCGAGCTCACTGGTCTTCAAACAAAAGTTAATGAATTTGATCAAAAGTTAACTTCTCTTCGATTAAATGAAGAGGAACTGGCACAAGTCATAAAGGAATTAGAAAGTCGTAAGAAGACGGCCATGGAAAAATACCTTTCAAAAGTTGAGTCAAAAAGAAAGATTGAATCCAAAGTTCAAAATCAAAAAATTCAAAATAGGTTAGCTGTTGTAAAAAAAGAACTAAGTGATGCGCCTATAAGATTGCAAAAGCCGGATCGTTTCTTTGCCAAGCCGGTGGATGATTTTTTAAGTCTCACATCGAGTCCAAAGGGTGTGACATTTAAATATAATGCAGTCCAACCTGTGAAAGCAGTAGGGAGTGGAAAAGTTGTTTTTGCTGGCGATCTGGCCTCCTATGGTCAAGTTGTTCTAATTGATCATGGAAATGATTTAAGAACCGTCCTGTTGGGAAAAATGAATATAAAAGTAAAAAAGAGTGATACCGTTCGAGATGGAGAAATTCTCGCCTACACACTCAATGATTCCAAGGAAGCCCAAAATCTATATTTTGAAGTTAGAAAGAAAAACTCTGCTCAAAACACTATTTTGTGGTTAGACCAGAGGGGAGTGAGTAAAATCTAAGGGATACTTATCTCTTAGGAGTTCTCATGTCTCGTTTCGTTGCCTTGGCAGTCCTCTTATCGTTTCTTTCTTCAGGTTTATTCGCCCGAGATGAGAAATTATCAACACCAAAATTAAGTGAAAATAGATCCCGATTTGAACAATTGGAACTTTTTAATAAAGTCATGCACTTGGTGGAAACTCAGTACTACAGGCCCGTGAGTACAGAAAAGCTTATTGAAGGAGCTCTCAAAGGCATGATGGAGACTCTTGATCCACACTCAGCTTTTTTGAGTAAAGATTTCTTTGAAAAAATGCAAAATGATACTGCTGGTGAATTTGGAGGACTGGGACTTGAGGTCACTCAAAAAGATGGAATTATCTACATCGTGACTCCCATCGATGACACCCCCGCTTACCGTGCCGGTATTAAATCGAAGGATAAAATAGTAGAAATTAATCACGAACCTATTGTTGGCATGACACTAGATCAAGTGATTGAAAAAATGCGTGGGAAAATAGGTGAAAAAATTCACCTAGGAATTTTTCGAGAGGGAGCAGATTCACTTAAGCACTACTCCTTGAAAAGAGAACTCATTAAGGTAAGGCCAGTCAAAGCAGAGTTGATTCAGGATAAGTTTGCGTATATTCGTTTGACTCAGTTTCAAAAACGATCTGCAGAATCAATTGAGGATTCATTAAAATCAATGAAGAAAAAAATGAAAGATGCTCCATTTAGTGGAATTATCTTAGATTTAAGATCTAACCCAGGGGGGCTTTTAGATCAGGCGGTGGATGTTTCCTCACTGTTTTTGAAGGAAGGAATTGTTGTGACAACAGAGGCAAGAGACCCTCAAAACAAAGACATACGTTATGTAAAAAAGATAGGCTACAAAGATTTAAAAACACCGATGGTTGTATTAATCAATGGGGCTTCTGCTTCTGCTTCAGAGATTGTCGCCGGTGCACTTCAGGATTATGGAAGGGCGATCATCATGGGTTCATTATCCTTTGGAAAGGGTTCTGTTCAAACAGTTGCTCAGCTAGATAAAAATACAGGAGTGAAATTAACAATTGCTCAATACATGACTCCAAAGAATAGAAAAATTCAAGCTATTGGAATTGAGCCAGATGTGAAGATAGAAGAAATTAGCCAAAATGATTTTGAGAAAGGTCTCAAGGAGGATCGCTACATAAGAGAAAAAGATCTTAAGGGCCACCTCACGTCAACAATTGAAACAGCAGAAGAGAAAAATCAACGGGAATTAGCGGAGAGAAAAGAAAGAGCTCAAAGAATTAAAGATATGGAATCGAAGCAATCTTTAGTAAATAAAGAAAATAAAAAAGAAGGGATGGACGATCTTTTTAA
The DNA here is from genome assembly GCA_945862475.1 of Bacteriovorax stolpii. GTDB lineage: Bacteria > Bdellovibrionota > Bacteriovoracia > Bacteriovoracales > Bacteriovoracaceae > Peredibacter. Next base: position 1,483 of record CAMAYW010000243.1, on the reverse strand, counting down.
ATCCTATGAGCCATCTCAGGATTATCAAGTACTCCAGGCCGTAAGATATCTACAGGGTTTAAAAGTGTTTGAATCTTCAGTTAAGGCCACAAATTAAAAATGATTAAAATGGATGCTGCTTCGGTCTCAGACCTCATCATTTCAATTAAAAGTCTACTTGAAGAAGAATTTCAGGAAGTGATGGTTCAAGGAGAGGTAACGAACCTCTCTTTATCAGGTGCTGGTCATTGGTATTTTAACTTATCTGACGAAGCTTCAAGTGTATCTTGCGCATTATTTAAAGGGGATGCTTTAAGGAATCCACTTATTCGAAATTTAAAAGACGGTGACAAGATTATCCTTCTTGGCCCCGTAAGTGTTTATCAAAAAAGAGGAACCTTCCAACTTTTAGCGAAAAAGATTTTTCCGGCCGGAGAGGGACAACTGAAGCTTCAGTATGAGCGATTGAAAGCAAAACTTTCACAGGAAGGTCTCTTTGATCTGGAAAGGAAGAAAAAGATTCCAGAATTCCCTAAAAGAATAGCTGTCATTACTGCTGAGCACGGGGCAGCGTTGCAGGATTTTTTAAACGTTATCAAAAGAAGAAGTCTTTGGATTGATATTCTAATTGTGCCTGCCATTGTTCAAGGTGAGAGTGCTCCTCAATCTTTAGTTTCAGCTTTTAAAAAGGCAGAGGCCATAAAGGATGTTGAAGTGATTGTTCTCACGAGAGGGGGCGGAAGTTTAGAAGACCTTTGGGCCTTTAATGATGAAGTTCTCGTGCGAGCGATTTATGAATCATCGGTACCGGTTATTTCAGCAGTTGGACATCAGGTCGATTTTACTCTCTGTGATTATGTTTCAGATCTTCGATCAGAGACACCAACCGCTGCCGCCGAAATACTCTCACAGCCTCAGACGGAATTAAATTCAAGATTGATTTACTGTCAAACCCATTTGAAATCAAATTTATTTAAAACCTATCAGCACATTCAGTTGATGATTCAGAAATTTCATCCGCGCGAGCTATTAAATTTAATGAGAGAAAAAATTCATCAATCGGAAAAAAGACTATCACTATTTAATTTAGCCGATAAAGGTGAGGAGCTCGTTGGACTCTATGAAGCGAGGCAAAGAGTTGATGAGGGCCTATTAAGATTAAATCATCTTGAAGAAATGACGTTCAAAGGATTTTCGGAGAAATTAAATCGACTGGAACAGGTTTTGAGTGCCTTAAATCCTTCAAATGTATTAACTCGAGGATTCTCTTACGTAAAAAGTTCTTCAGGTAAAGTTGTTTCATCTGAAAAAGAATTCAATATGATTTCAAATGGTACAAATTTAGAATTATTTTTTTATGACGGTAAAGGTATTGTAAAAAAGGAATAGTATGAACAAAATGATGTTGCTCCTTTTCATGGTTGGATGTGCTTCTGCTAATAATCAAATTCAAAAAGAAATGACTATCAGACCTGGAGAGGTTCGGTTCTTAGAATTAGATCTT
>CAMAYW010000242.1 GCA_945862475.1 Bacteriovorax stolpii | reverse complement strand
CTCGTAATGGTATTGAAAACAACGCTTTCCTGCTGAAAGAATCCAAGTCGATTCACGTTATCTTTCGAGATTCTAAGTTTTGATCCCGAGTACATGTCACCTTCATGGATTCTTAATTCACGTCTAATGACCTTATCTCTCGTTTTTGTGTTTCCTTTCATGGTGATCTTACCAAAATAAGCAATCACACCCTTCTCAAAAGAGAAGATCACATCAACTTTATTTTCACCTGGAACAACCTCAAGAGTACGAAGAACGTTTGCGAAAGCATAACCCTTATCTTGGTACATCTCGGTTAGAGTTTGAATATCAAGTCTTAGATTTTCTTCGTTATAAATATCTCCAGATTTAAGCTTGAGCTTTTCCATCATTTCACTTTCAGTAAAAAGAAGCTCGCCATTAAAAGAAATATCATTCACCGTAAACTGGGGGCCCTCTTGGAGTCTAACAGTAATAAAAATCCATTTTTTATCCTCAGAAGCTGTGACTTCTGGATTTTGAATATTAACTTGTAAGTATCCACGGGTTTTGTAGAAGTACTTCAATCGTTCTACGTCTGTTTGAAAATTAATTTCTTTAAAATTTCCCGAGCCCGATAAAAAAGAGAAATAAGATTCTTCACGAGTTTGCATGAAATTCTTAAGTTCCTCGTCTTTTAAATTCTTGTTACCTAGGAATGTGATCTTTTTAACTCGAACCTTGTCCCATTCTTTGATCTTAAATTTAACATCAACTGAACCATTTTTATTATCAGTTAACTTATAAGAGGCCAGGGCCAGAAAATAACCTTTTTCCTCATAGTGTTTTTGTAAGAGTAAAATGTCATTCTTAAGAGTTGAAATATCGAGAATGTTAAATTCTTTCGTTTTGATTTGTTCTTTCAAATCATCATCGTTGATTTCATCATTACCAGAAAAACTTATTTTACTGATGATTGGTTTTTCTTTGAGTTTGAAGAGTAGAATATTTTTATCAGCCGAAATCTTATGATAGGCTTCTACCTCTTCAAAATATTTCATGTCATAAATACGAGATAAATCTTTTCGAAGAAGATAGTTATCTAGCATCATTTCTTCTCTGGTACCCAATTTCTCTAGAATTGCTTCGGATTCAACTTTTCTATTTCCTGTAAATTCAATGGAATCAACACGAAACATCTCTTTAATAGGACCAATTATTTCCTGTGCAAAAACAGAATGAATCTGAAATGAAATAGTCAGAGAAAAAATGATAATTAGCTGAATGAGTTTCAACCCTGAAATCCTTAACGCAAGTAGCTATCTAATTAATTTTATTTGCAGTCAAAAATACTAGCCAATTATCTGACCATCTTCAATGACTATTTTGCGAGGAAAAAATGAAGCCACTTTATCGTCATGCGTCACTACAAGTAATGTTGCACCAAATTCCGCAGCAAGAGACTTTAATAGAGAGGCTACCTTTTCTGAATTTTTCGAATCCAGATTTCCTGTCGGCTCATCACAGAGAAGAATTTTAGGCCTTAAAGAAAGTGCTCGAATAATGTTAATACGTTGCTGCTCACCGCCAGAAATTTCAAAAGGAAATTTAGTTAAGCAATGGGTTACCCCCAAAGTTTGGGCCAGCTCATCAATATCTTTTTCCACCCTCTTCGTATCATGGCCTCCGATTCGTGCAGGAAGCAAAATATTGTCCCTACATGTCATCGAAGGAAGCAAAAAGTGAAATTGAAAAACAAAGCCCACATATTGATTTCGAAACAGAGCAAGCTCTTCATCATCCATCGTGGTTAAATTTTTACCTTCAACTATAACTTTTCCCGATGTTGGGTGATCTAATCCACCCAATAAGTACAAAAGAGTTGATTTTCCTGATCCCGAAGCCCCTCTAATCGCAACAAGTTCCTTAGATTCGATATTAAGATTCAAACCACGAAGGACTTTGGTTTTACCGAAAGATTTTTCTACGTTTGATAAAACGATAAAACTCATTAATTAAACTCCTGACGAAGCCCTTGCATAATGGGCCTTCTCTTTAGGCGAAAGTACCCAATAAAGGCTGCCATTAAGATCCATAAAAAAGATATCCCATAAACTGTAGCATAGGCGAAAAGATCTAATTCAATATTTAATGACGACAAAACATAAATATTGCCAGGAATTTTTAAGAACGAGAGATTTTGTAGACACCAATTAAAAAATCCTGAAAGAAGATAAGCCCCCAAGCAAGAAATTAACCAAACAAAGAAAATGGAAAAAAACCAAAACCTTGAGATCTCTTTTAATGAAAGACCTACGGCCCGCAGGAAAAAGAAATCCTGAGCCTTTTTTTCCATGATATAAATGACGAATGCAATAATATTAAAGATGGCAACAAGAACAATTAATTGAAGGATTAAAGAGATTGAAAATTTTTCGACTTTCACAGCTTCAATCAAGAAGTCATATTCATCCCAAAAAGGTTTTACGATAAATCCAAGTTCTAATTCATTCTTTAAATGATTGGTCTTATCTGAAATGGGTTCTAAGCTTTTTAGACTACCCGATTTCTCCGTAGAGAGAATCAATAGATTTATTTTCTTTTTTAATCCCAATATCTCACCTAATTCAGCACGATTGAGATAAATGAACCTTAAATCTTTTTGATAAATTCCATGCTTAACGACACCAGAGACCTGAAATGTTTGTATTAGAGGAAGAGAAGAAGCAGCTTCATTTCCTTTCCCGAAAGTTAATGCAACTGAGTCTCCGATTTTTAGATTAAATTGTTTTGAAAGTTCCTCTCCCACAACAACGCCGCCAGATGGAACAGATATAGATAACCCTACTGATCGAGAATATTCTTTATCATCAATTCCTCGAACCAAAACTCCCTTACTCATTTCTCCAAAAAGTGCAAAGGCTTCCGTCTGGATTACTGGAGATATGGAGAGAGGATTAATTTTACGAATCTTTTCTGAGAGCTCAGTGGATAAATTGAAAAAACCTTTTCTGTTGGTAATGAGGATATCCCCAGAAGAATGTCTTAAACCTGACTTAAGTAAATGATCAAAGCCATCCATGAGCCCAAAGGTACAAAGGATGACAGCAATTGAAAAAGTGAAACTAAAAATGGTCGCTAGCAAGATTTTACCTGCTGAACGACCATGGAGAACAATCTTTAAAATAGAGAGGAATGAGCGCATTACTCCTCTTCAGAGAAATAATGCTCCTTTTTAAGAAGCGGAAAAAGAATCACGTCTCGAATGGTGTGGCTATCAGTTAAAATCATGACAAGTCGATCGATCCCAATCCCTTGGCCAGCTGTTGGTGGCATACCGTACTCAAGAGCTCGAACGAAGTCGTAATCAACATCAGTTGCTTCATCATCTCCAGCTTCTTTCGCCATTGCTTGATCGGCAAAACGATCTAACTGATCAGTTGGGTTATTAAGCTCAGAGAATGCGTTCGCTACTTCCCATCCATTCATAAAAAACTCAAAACGATCAACGAATTCTGGGTTCTCATCATTTCGACGAGAAAGCGGAGACACTTCAGTTGGGTACTCTGTAATAAAAGTTGGCTGGATGAGTTTTGATTCCACTAATTCTTCAAAACAATGAACGAGAAGTTTTCCCCAACTTGTATTTTGAAGCTTTTTCTTATCCAAATCTGTTTGACCTAAAAGACTAAGAAGATGAGTACGGTCGTTCACTTGATCCATTGTTGAATTTGTAAACTTCGCAACGGCTTCTCTCATCGTGTGACGAGCATAAGGTCCTTTAAGATTAATATCATGCTCACCGAATCGAACGATTTCTGTTTTTAGGACATCTCTGGCAATCCCAGTCAGGAGCGCCTCGGTGAAATCCATCAGATCGTGGTAAGTCGCATAGGCCCAGTAAAACTCAATTGAAGTAAATTCTGGGTTGTGTTTAAGAGATAGACCTTCGTTACGAAAACAGCGATTCATTTCAAAAACTTTATTATATCCACCTACGATCAAACGCTTTAAATGAAGCTCTGGGGCAATCCGCATGAAGAGTTCCATATTAAGAGCATTATGATGGGTTTTAAATGGACGAGCAGCTGCTCCCCCCGCAATTGAATGCATCATAGGAGTTTCAACTTCTAAGAAGTCAGCTTTATAAAAATGCTCTCTTATATATCTAATGATCTCAGAGCGTTTACGAAGTTTTTCTCTGGTTTCAGGATTCATGATCATATCCACATAGCGCATACGATACTTAAGCTCTTGGTCAGTTAAACCGTGGAACTTTTCTGGAAGTGGGCGAATAGATTTTGTAACAATCGTGAGCTCTCTTGCATTGAGCGCCAGTTCACCTTTCATTGTTTTAAACACATCCCCTTCAGCATAAACAATGTCACCGTAATCAATGAGTTTATACTCAGCAAAACCTTTTTCTGAGGTCACTTGTTTATTTACATAAAGCTGAAATTTTTCAGAGCCATCAT
>CAMAYW010000241.1 GCA_945862475.1 Bacteriovorax stolpii | reverse complement strand
TGATTCGAGAATTGTTGCGACTTCAAATTTAGTTGAAGTGATAAAGGGGCTAACAAAAAAGCCTAGTGCTTTTATTTCTGCTTCAGCTGTCGGGATTTATGGAAACCGAGGTAATGAGGAAATTAACGAATCTTCATCAACAGCGGACGATTTTCTTGCCCGTATCTGTAAAGATTGGGAAGAGTCGGCCCTAAAAGCTAAAAATCTGGGTCTAAGAACGGCGATAATTAGAATAGGCGTTGTTATTGGAAAAGATGGTGGGGCCCTTAAAAAGATGCTGCCCATTTTTAAATTGGGTGCTGGCGGACCTGTTGGATCAGGGAAGCAATACATGAGTTGGATTCACGTTGATGATATCGCGGGAATGTTTGTGCGAGCTGGAAAAGACTCTTCCATTGAAGGAACTTATAATGGAACATCTCCTTATCCAGCGACGAGCAAAGATTTTGCCCGAGAGCTTGGAAAAGTTCTGCACCGACCAGCTTTTGCTCCTGCGCCTGCGATTGCCTTAAAAATTGTTTTTGGTGAGATGTCTCAAGTTCTTCTTGATGGCCAAAAAGTGCTACCAATAAAATTCAAAGAAAAGAAATTTAGCTACAGATATCCAACCCTTGAGATGGCATTAACTGAAAGTATTCGCTAATTTAATGGGCCCTTTTAAGGGCCCATTTTTATATCTTAATGATAACTTGTTTCAGCCTAGTCATTTCTTCAATTGAATACTTCACCCCACCCATTCCAAGTCCTGATTTTTTATGTCCACCAAAGGGCATCTGATCAACTCTAAAAGCCGTGTGATTATTAATAACAAAAGTCATAGTCGATATTTTTTTTGCGATCTGAAGCGCCCTTGAGATGTTCTTCGTGAAAAGTGAAGCTTCAAAAAGATAATCGCTCGAGTTGATGTCATCTAGTACTTGATTTTCGTCTCTAAAAGAGTTCACACATACCACCGGCCCAAAGGCTTCTTCAGTCATGAGCTTGGAGTGTGAGGGAACGTTTGAGAGGATTGTAGGGGAGAGATATTGTTTTAGGTTGCCGGAAATTTTATTTCCAAGTTCACAACTTGCTCCCTGTTGAATTGCCTCTTCAATCCAAGATTGAAGTCTTGTCACTTCACTTGTTCTGATCAAGGGTCCCACATCGGTTTCGATATCGGTTGCATTTCCAACTTTTAGATTTAGAGCAGATTCTTTGAATTTCTGGAGGAAGTTTTTAAAGAGAGACTCATGAACATAGATGATCTGAGTCGAGATACAAACTTGTCCTGCGTGGTAGAAAGCTCCTCGTGTGAGAGTTGTAACCGCATGATCAATATCAGCATCTTCTCTAATTAATGCCGGTGCCTGCCCTCCATGCTCAAGGGCGAGTCTCGTTCCCGGGGCAAGAATTTTTCTAAGGTTCCAGCCAACTTTTGCGGAACCAATAAAACTCACGTAATCAAATACAGGTGAGGACACTAATTTTTCAACCAAAGGTATCTCGGCCAACACAACTCTCAATCCACCCGAAGGGAGCCCAGCTTTTTTTAGGGCCTCCTCTAAAAAATGGGCCGACATGGGGGTCGCTGGAGCTGGCTTTAAAACCACACAGCAACCTGCTGCAAGGGCGCACCCTACCTGATGGGCGATGAGATTTAATGGATGATTAAAAGCTGAAATAGCGAGAACTGGGCCAATAGGATCCCTCATGGTAAAAGAGATATGGTCTTTTCCAGAGCTGGACCTTTCCATAGGAATGGTTTCGCCAGACAGTCTCAACGTCTCCTCTGCACATAATTCGAGAGTTCCAATCGCTCTTTGAACTTCAACTTTGGCGTCTTTTAGAGGTTTTCCTCCCTCTGAGGCAATAACAAAGGCCAGTTGATCTTGAATTTCTTGTAAATTTTGAGCGGTTTTTTTAAGGATTTCTGACCTCTCATAGGGAAGAAGTGAGGAGATCGTTTTCTGGATGTTTTTTGTATGAGACAGAATATTCTGAATATCCTCCTCTGTGCCTTGTTGAACCTTACAAAGTAATTTTCCATCATTTGGAGAATAAATCTCGGACCATGGGCCAAGGGAGGTTGTAAATTTAAGGGGAATATTTTCTGGTAAATGAAACATACTTGTCCTTAATGCAGATTCGTTTAAAATTTAGTTATGAAAAATAACTTATTTCCTCTTATTGTCGTTCTATTGTCCATACTAGGTGCATCCTGCGAAACAAAAGAACTCAAGTATAATAAGGAGGAATTGTATATCAAAGCTTGGAAAGCTGATCCAAACGTTTCTTTTGTTTTACCAAAAAGTATAACAGAGGGAGTGACTTGCGACGATTACGGAGATGGATGTCTTTCGGCCCATATTGTGAAAGTCAAAAATCTAGAGCTTATTGCGGTCGAATTCATGACAGAGGCCAATGCTATTTATGCCTCAAAAAAATTTAGAGGATACTACACGAGAAATTGGATGTTTGATGATGTGACCGGTGAACCAAGCTTAGAAAAGTTTGTCAGTGAACACCTAGAGGCCAAGAGACCTTAGAAAGATCGACTCAAAGAAAACCAATTTCTTTTCCCATTCACCCTCTAAATCTTTCATCAATGGGTATTCAGTAAGTTTTTCCTTCAAAGTTTGACGAAATAAAACCAGCCACCGGCCTAGTTCTCCTCGTTTTATTTTGAGAGGAATGTGGACGTTTATAATATCAAAGGGCCTACTCACTATCGTTTGTGTCTTCCCTAAAAGTTGTAATTCCCAAAAGGCAACAATCCTTGGAATGTGTTCATCAAAATCTGGAATATTTCTAAAATGGTATCCAATTAAGATATCATTTCTTGCTTTATCGTAAAATGAGGACACAACTAAGGAAATCCATTCCTGTCGATTCATAGCGGAGAGTTTAGCTCTTGAAGACGTGACTTAAATTGAGATTGAATTGTTTTATATTGAAAACCTTGTGATTGAAAAAAACTTAAATCCATTTTATTCTCAAAAATAAGTTTAGATCCAAATTTCATCATATGACATTTTCTTCCATCCGCCATTTCAAAAAATTTCAAGAGGGCATATTGGGTATAAAGCTCATCTTTTACAACACTCTCACCTTCAGGTTCAAACGGCATCGGTTCAAAAAAGATATTTCCATTTTTTCCCTTTAATACAAGAAGACAGCCCAACACTTTTAGATTTTTTTCAAAAGTTAGAATTTGAGCACCCCACTTCGTCCAAAGATCAAGTTTCTCCGCGCTCACAGGAAATGTTTTTGGAGTATCTAGCGGAGATGGATAATCTCCTAAAACAATTTCTTCTTTTTTATGAACTTCTTGCCAGCTTTTTTTAATCAGTTTTTGCATATCTGGATCAAGACTCTCGATGTATTCCTGGTAAGATTTATGGGCTTTAGAAAGTGGCTCAAGGACAAATAATTCTTGAGTATGATTAACTTCAGTTTCCCAAGACAGATGAAAGTCCTGCAAACCTTTAATTGATAATAATTTTTCTGCCTTGATGTCATCTCTCTTTTCATATTCTTTGATGAGGTCTTGTACCTTGTCTTTTCCAGATCGAGAAAATTTAGCATCAAAAAAACAAAGACCTGAGGCTCCATTGCCAATTTGCCAAGAAGCTTGTTTCCAGTGAAGGTGCTCCTTATCCCAAAATTTAATTTTCTTGTGCCATGGAACAAGCTCATCTGAAGGTATAGGTTTTAAAGAGAGTTGAGTGATTCCTACTGGTGTATTTTGGGTGGGCCCGAAAAAAAGAAAGTAGGTAAAGACCTCTCCTTCCGGAGAAGTATCTTGTCTTATTTTTAGAGTATCAAAGTTTGGAACTTCCTCTTGAAGAAGAAGCTCAATACTTGGAATAAATTCCTGATCAATTTCATGAATAGAGTGAAACTTTTGAACTAATAGCATGACTTTATTGTGAACTGATTTTTGTAGGGAGTCAAAAGAGCAATTTTAGATTTTGATATCTCTACCACAGTAAGGGCAGAGCTTCCAAAATTGAACATCAAATTCTTTACCACATCCACAGCTATAGGGAGCACTGAGGTCTTCAAGTGAATCTCCCAGAACAAAAATATCAGGTCGCATCGCTTTAATCGTAAGAGAGTTTGCGACATATCCACCGGGAATAAGTGGATCCATTTTAAACATCGCAGGCGCGATATTTTCATTGACCCTGATCTCTACTTTTATATCTTCTCTTTTTTCTAGATCAAAATTCGGCTGGGAGACCATGTTTTCAATCTCTTTGATCACTTCTAAAGCGCGATTAGGATCTTGGCTTGGATTTTTCAATTGGACTCCATCTTCTCTCAAGAAGGGCGATTATTTCTCTCACGGCCCTTTGGTGAGAATTAAACCATCTCCAGGGCGGTGGTTTAATTTTATCAAATTCCCTTAAAAAATATACTCCTTGATTTCCGCAGCCTTCAATCAACCTCAGAGTCCATTCCAC
>CAMAYW010000240.1 GCA_945862475.1 Bacteriovorax stolpii | reverse complement strand
TTAATTTTTTTAAAACATCCTTCGCTAGGCGGTGCTCAAGTCCGATCGTGTCTAAACTCACGAGAATAAGATGATCACTGCCTTGTTTTAAGGCCATGACTTTTGATCGAATTGGTGAATGATACCCTTCAGCTGGTTTAAACAAAGTACACTCAGGGTATTTAAATCTCCAATCTACAAACTCTGGTAAGCGTCTTTCCTGTGCACCATAACCAGCGAGGGGTATTCCTAAGGCAGGTTTCATATCCAAGGAATGCATTCCCACTAGTAACGGATTCGATTGAGCTAAAACGGAGAGAGAAAAAAATAAACTAAAAATAAAAAATAAATTTGTCAGCATAGGTTCCCTATTGATTGATAATATCTTGATGTTTTTGAAGAATTTTTTGTCCACCTTCTGATCCAAAGAAATTTACACAGCTCTCATATCCACCAGCGACGAATTCCTCAGGTGTCGTGAAATACGCTAAATGATCATTGGTGAGTCCCATCACCATCGCTCGAGAGTATCCAGCATTGTAAATAGAATCTTTTAGCTCCAGTCCTAGAGCACTTGTGGGCTCACCTGGCCAGGTCACAAAAAGCATTTTTCCAAGCTTAATTTGAGAAAGACGTGTTGTGGAATCAATATATCTTTTTATTCGAAGCCCGAACCACTTAGGAATCCAGTTCTTATCAACACATTTTCTTAGATAAACTTTAGGAACACCAAGATCAATCTCGTTTTGAGAGACTTTTATCTCTGGTTGGATTTCATCCATGGAATTCCAGTTTTCATTGAGTTTTGAAACAAAATCCTTCCCAACTCGCTCCATTCCTTCTTTTCCATAGTGATCTGGGCTCACATCACCCTCAGCCCCATTAATCATAAGAATGGTCGGTTGTTGTTGAGCAAAAAAAGGATTTTGAGTTTGAAGGTAATTCTCTACGTTTCGCTCAATAGAGCCGGGAACATCGGCACTGAAGAAAAGATTATCATCATCAAGACAAACGCCGTGGATCGCAAAATTCACAATTCCCCCGATCCATGATCCATCATCTCTTCGAGCAAGAAGAGTTGTGACCTCTTTATCAATCGGTTTTCCCCCTGGTCTTCGACTATGTGTGAGACCTTCGGCACTATAACGATGGCTCCACAATTGGGCTGGAGCCTCATTTTTAATGGCGGCCTTCACTGCAGAAACAATTTGATTGATAAAGAATTGATAAAATTCTTTTTGAAATCGGTCCATCGCAAAGACCTGCCAAAAGTGGTTTCTGGAAAGGGCACCAGGGCCTGAGTGGGTATGAGTGGCGGAAATGAAAAGATGCTCCGGTTTAATTCCCATGGAAGATAATTCTTGAGAAAGAGCTTCATGGATTTCTTTAGGGGCCCCCACAACATCAAGACTAATCCATACAATCCTTTGATTATCTTTTTTTACCGTCATGACTTTCGCTCGGATCGGATCCAAGGACCCTTCTGCTGATTTAAAAAGACGAATGAAGGGACGAGTTTTAAATAGCTGAAATGGCCAATTTCTCCGGGCAGCACTTCCATAACCCCCAAGAGGGATCTTCATTTCTGGCGTTAAATCCGCACTAGAGAGACCCACTTCGGTTTGGGCAAAGGATAAAGAAAAGGATGTTAGCCAAATGGCCAAAAGGATTTTCATAATATGTCTCTCCAGAGGAAGACATAATATACCTAACCAGATGAGTACATTGGAAGATTACAAATTCTATCATCTCCTAAGTAGCTGAAGATACGTATCCAAGCATCGACTCAAATGGCCGTTTATAGTTTGAGCAGTTGCTGTAATTGTTTCAATGCTTCTCAAGTAGAAGGCCTTCCTAGATAGAATAGGCCCATGAAAAACATTCTTTTTATTCTTCTCTCCTTTTTACCACTTTCAACTGTTATCGCTGGTCATTCACCTCTTTATACTTATAAAGAACTTGCTCAGATAGTGGGCTACACTGATATTTACGAAGCTCAAAACCAAAAAAAGGTTTTAGAAGAGGAAGCTTGGGCGCTTCAAAGCTACGTGGAATACGATGACCCTATTTACCCAGAGATTAATCAATTTTTAAGAACGGGAAAAACGGAGGATCTTTACTACTTTACGAGCCATGAAGATTTAAAAAAGACAATTTCAAACATGGACGCTGGAATAAAGAAACTTGCAAAACTTCCTTCAAATCTCATGACCTTTAGAGGGGTCACTTTCGGTTTTAGAAAAAATAAATGCTATGATAAAAATGAAATCTATACCGATAAAGCTTTCGTGTCGACCTCAGTAAGATTATCAATCGCTGAAGGCTTTGCTGGAGTAGAAAGCGAAAAGAGTAAAGGCAGTGGAGTTCTTTATCTGTACTCAAACTCTTCTAAGCATCCCGGCATTCTTATTAATCAACTTGAGGAAGAAGTCTTATTGCCTCGCGGGTTAACGTTCAAAGTCATGGAAAGGGCCGATCATGAAGGGGTGTGCCAACTTCTGGTCCAAATCTGTAATAACACATGTTCAGAAAAAGTTAAGGACTCTCTTCTTTTGGAAAACTGGAAAAAGATCATAAAAAAGTAACATTGACCGACCAACCCTCTCACTTATTATTTTTCATGAGCCTAGATGTAATCTTGCTATAATTTTATAAATTTCTACATGCAGGATTCACATGAAACTCTTTACCTTAATATCTCTAAGTCTCTCCCTCACTTCCTATGCATCAACGAAGTGGACAGCAAATGACGTAATGAAAAAAAACGAAATTGCGAGAAAAATTGCCCAACTCAAAGCAAATGGCAAAATCATTATTGATGGGGGATCTAGAAAAAGAATGGAGAAAACATTCACTTGGTGGAGAAAGATCCAAAAAGACGGTATTCATTATAATACTCTGACTAAATTTCATACACCTCTGACAGTGAAAAATCAGGCGATACTTTTTCTAGAAGCCGAAGGTGATAAAAATGAAATTCTCATGTGGCTTCCCACTTTTAAAAAGTCACGAATGATTGAAAGCTCCCAGCAAAAGGGAAGCTTTATGGCCTCAGATTTTTCTTTTTCTGATATCACTTCTCTTCAAAACGAAGATTATAGCTATAAAGAGCTCGGTATAGAGAAATGTCCCAATGACATACAAAATAAAGATCTCAATTGTTATAAGATGACAGCAACACTAAAAAATGAGCGTAGCTCAGATCGTTTGGGATACTCAAAACTTCTTCTTTGGGTAAGAACTGATAATTTTATGAGTGACAGAATTCATTATTTTGATGATTCAGGAAAACTCTACAAAGAGCTTAATACAACGAAAATTATTTCTTTATCTAAAGATACTTATTTCTATCAATATCTTCATATGAAAAACCTCACTAATGGACAATTTACGATCCTTGAATTTAGCAACATTGATTCCAAGAAAAACATTCCAGAAAATCTCTTTTTCAAACAAAGATTAGGAAAAGATGATTAGATATCTTTTCTGGCTTCTTCTTTTACCTCTATCCACTCACGTAAACGGGTCTGAGATTGATTGGGGTGGGAAGATTTGGGGCAACTATCTAGGAAAGTTCGATGCTCTCCTAGAAGAGCAAACACAAATGAATGCGGGCGGAATCTTAAATTTAAAAAAATCAATCAATGAAACTATAACAGTTAAATTTGAAGGAATCGCTTATAGAGTTCAATCCCCTCTCCTCTATGCTCCCCAAAAAGATTTAAACTCTGGTGATTTTTTTTCTGAAATTAATGAATTAAATCTTTCTCTAAAACTTAATAGTTGGAATTTTAAAATAGGCCAACTGATTACCTCTTGGGGAAAATCCGATGGGCTAAATCAAACAGACTTTTTAACAGGAAAAAGAAATATTCTCCTCGTAACAGACGATCAATTAACTCGACGAGGTCATATGAGTTCAATGGTGGAGTGGTTACCAAATGAAGGGGCCTCTCCTTGGTCCTTTCAGCAGTGGATTGTTTCCACACATTCAGAAACGGATGTGCTTTTAAATCAGGAACTTATTGGTGATAACGTTAGTATTTCACGTCCTGAGATTTCTAAAAAAATTGAGATGGCGACAAAAATAAGTTATTCCGGACAAGGTTGGGATTTTGACTATACTTACTTTTCAGGAGTTAACAAAACTCCCCTTTACGTTCTAGATTCATTCAATTTGTTTCCACTAAAATTGAAACTAACTCCAAAGTATGTTCGACAAAATGCTCATGGGATAAATCTCGTGAAAGATTTCGAAGATTTTATTGTTCGCTTAGAAACAGCGTTAACTAACAGAGAAGAGATTGAAAGTGTCGACTATATTAGAAATCCAAATCGCCTAGACTTTATTGCAGGAATAGAGAGAAGCTTCTATGAAACACATCGAATAAATCTTCAAGGAGTTATCCAGCACTATCCAGATTATGAAGAAAGGATTCCTGTCAATCTGATAGAAGAACAAATCCAACTCCTGAACCGATTTATTCTTTCACAACATTTACAAACGCGCCTGGGTTA
>CAMAYW010000239.1 GCA_945862475.1 Bacteriovorax stolpii | reverse complement strand
TTCCCAATCTGATGTAAACCTGTATTTAAGTGGTTTTTTGTGAGCGGCAGCAAACTCTCTCGCTAGTCCTAAGTACCCCCACAAATCAGGTCTATGGGTCAGGGATTTATTATCAACATCTAAGATGATATCTGTTTCTAGATTTAAATAGGTCGTAATGGGAGTCCCGGGAGCAACATCACTTCGTAATTCCATCAGACCAGATTTACCCTCTCCAAGGCCTAGTTCTGTTTCTGAACAAAGCATACCGTCGGAAAGAATACCGCGGATTTTTTTTGGTTCAAGAGTCATACCGTTGGGAAGAGTTGTGCCAATAGGAGCATACGGAACTTTGAGTCCAACTTTTACATTGGGAGCGCCGCAAACGACTTCCTTAAGTTCGCCTTTACCCAAATCAAAGGTCACGAGATTAAGTTTCTCCGAATCCGGATGAGGTTTTAGAGATTTTATCTCTACACAAAGGATTGGCCTTAGGGCCTCGCCTTTAATAATAACATCTTCAACTTCAGCAGTCGCGAGAGTAAAAAGTGACCCCAACTCTTTTGGGGACATATCTGGGATATCTACAAAATCTTTTATCCAATTAAGAGAAATAAGCATAATTAAGTCCTAGAATGATTTAAATTGTGAGTTAAAGCGAAGATCCCCTGCATGAAGGTAGCGAATATCATCGATTCCATACTTCATCATCACGAGACGATCAAGGCCCAGACCAAAGGCAAAGCCATTGTGTTTTTCTGGATCAATACCACCGGCCTTAAGAACATTTGGATGAACCATTCCACAAGGAAGAAGTTCTACCCAACCAACGTGCTTACAGACTGAACACCCTTTTCCGCCGCAGATGAGGCACTTGATATCCAATTCAAATCCTGGTTCAACAAAAGGAAAGAATCCAGGACGAAGACGTACTTCCACTTCTTTTTTAAAAATTTCAGTCAGAAGGGTTTTCATAAAATAAATGAGGTTACCGACAGAAACATCCTCACCCACCATCATCCCCTCAAGTTGATGGAAGACCATTTCATGGGAAGCATCAGTTCTTTCACAACGAAAAACCTTACCTGGACCAACGAAACGAAAGGGTGGCTTTCTTTCTTTCATCCCGCGAATTTGAATCGTCGAGGTATGAGTTCTTAGAAGATGTTTTTTATCTGCAAACCAAAATGTATCCTGCATATCGCGAGCTGGATGAGTGGCTGGAATATTAAGTGCTTCAAAGTTATGGTACTCATCCTCAATGTGGGGTCCGTCTAGAACTTCAAATCCCATTGAAATGAAAATATCTTCAATCTCTTGTTGGATCAGAGTTACGGGATGATATCCAGAGGCCTGAAGACCTTTTTCTAAAACAGAATCAGTAAGTGAAATATCAACTTTGTTTTTAGATAGGCTCTCATTGATATCATTGATTTCCAATTGCTGCATTTTTTCAGCAAACAGGTTTTCAATATTGTTTTTTAATTCATTCGCCTTTGCACCAATAGATCTTTTCTCTTCAGGAGTGGCGTCTTTAAGGTTCTTCATCACTTCCGAGAGTGGTCCCTGTTTACCAAGATACTTTGCCTTAAGATTAAGGAGATCAGGAACCTTGTTTACTGTTTTAAGCTCATGAGTGAAGTCATTAAGCAGTGACTCTAGCACTTGCATTGTTTTCCTTTGATAAGTTTCGGGATCAAAGGTACCAACAAGGCCTTTAATTGAAAAGTGTGACGAGCATGACCCTGTGAGTTATCAGGTTAATTTTTGAAGTAAAAAAGAGCGTGCCCAAGTAAAAAACTGTCTCTTCTCTTCATCAGCATAATCAGGATAAGTCCAAGGAAGAGTTTGAAGATTTCCTTGGTGAAAATAGTAAGTAAGATCAGAAAAAATATTCTGTCCGATATAAGTTCGATGAGAATAATTCTTGGTGGTCGCCAAAATAAAATTCTCAAGAGAGAGAAGGCCAATGTCTACGTTTACCCTACGGTGTCCTTCTCTAGACCAACCTCTCTCCCAGTCTAGGGCCAGAAGTTTAGTTGATAGCAAAAATTCTCGAGGGAATGTTTTAGAGGTGAGAAGGAAAATTCGAGCGAGTTCTCCTCCCATTTCTTTTTTGTAGTACTCATTTAATGGATTTAATTTCGGAACAAAAGAGAACCCCTCACCAAATGATGACTCCCAAATTTTTTTGAGATCATCCGGTTGAAACTCATCGACCCGATATAGAAGACTCGCAAACAGTAGGCCTTGAGAAGGAACTTCTGTGTGAATCATTATTGCATCAATTTAAAAAGGTTCCCGTAGTAATCACGAAGTTCTTGCTTTGAACATAATGCTGTCCCGCGCTTACGAACGACAACTCCTGCAGCACAGTTTCCAACCCATGCGGCTTCCTCTAAACTTGCTCCTGAAATCAAAGCGGAACTAATCGCAGCGATGGCCGTATCACCTGCCCCTGAAACATCAAACACCTCATTTGCTGCCGTAGGAATGATTTTTAGTTGTCCATCAAGTTTCGTATCAAGCATCGCCATACCATCGGCCCCGAGGGTGATGATAATTTTTTCTAATTGAAGTTTATCCACTAAAATTTCAGCGATGGTTTCAAGTTTTCTTTCTTTGAAATGTCCCAAGGCTTCGACCATCATGTTCGACTCAAGTCGATTGGGCTTCAATAACGTAGCCCCCTTATACCACATGGGAGGAGTCGATCTTGAAGGATCCACTGCGACGAGAAGATTTTTATCTTTAAAATCATTAATAATTTTTTGACAAAGATTTTCACTAAAAAGCCCCTTACCGTAATCTTCAATAATCACCCCAGAGTGGCTATTAGAAAATTCATTGATACGTGCAAAGACTCTTTTAGCGACATCTTCATTGAGAGAATCTTTAGTCTCATAATCGACTCGACAAATTTGCTGAGTCGCTGTGGTAACTCTTTCTTTGTAAGTTGTATGCCTAGAAGCATCGCGAATGAGTCCCCAGGTTTTTAACCCTCTTTCCTCAAGTAGATGCTCCATCAGGTTTGCTCTTGAATCATCTCCGATTACACCACAAAGAGTTGAGGGAACTTCAAGGCTTTTTAAGTTATCAGACACGTTGGCCGCAAGACCTAATTTATTCCATTCTTTTTGAACCTCAAGAACAGGAACGGGTGCCTCAGGAGAAATGCGTTTCACTTCGCCATATGTATATTTATCAATTCCAAGATCCCCTACAACCAAGATAGGTTTTAGAGACTGAAAATTAAAAACAATTTTTTCAAAATTTTCTGGAGTTAATTTCACAAGCTAGCCTTTTTCTTAGTCCATAATTCAACAATTTCTTCCACTATTTGTGGAATTGATTTTCCGGTAGAATCAAGTTCAATTCCGTCTTCCGCTTTTTTTAAAGGAGCAATAGTTCTTGTCATATCCTCAAAGTCTCTTTCTTTTATGTCAGACAGAATTCCCTCGTAATCAAGTTCAGTCTGACCGCGCTCTTTCAATTCCTCAAAGCGACGTGTTGCTCTTTCCTCAGCTGAAGCGGTTAAAAAGACTTTCAATAGAGCATTAGGAAAAATCACCGTTCCAATATCTCTTCCATCCAAAATTGCTGGACGATCTTTGACGATCTCTCTTTGCCAATTCTTCAAGAAATCTCTCACGACTTTATGCTTTGACACCTGAGAGGCGAGTTTTGAAACATGGTGCTCACGAATAACGTCAGTTAAATTGAGATTATCGAGCTGAATGAGAACTCCAGGTTCTGGAGCAAATTGAAAGCGATGCTTGTGGAAGAAATCCTCAATCAAACTATTTTCAGACGGCGCTAAAGTTAGTTTTGTAAAATCGATACCAGTATGCTGAAGCGCATAGGCAGCGGCCCTAAACATAGCACCAGTGTCGATATAGATAAGGCCTAATTTTTGAGCAATCATTTTTGCGACAGTTGACTTGCCGCTCCCAGATGGACCATCTAGGGCAATCACTTGATCTTTTTTCATAGGGTTAAATATTAGAGAGTCAGAAGCATTCAGGCAATCAGAAGTCTTTTAAAAATCTGAATTCTTGAGACAATTCCAAGCGACCAAAGAACTCAGGTCTAGATATTTTGAGCATGAGAGGATTGATCATCTCGAAAAGCTCATGTTGATGAGTGCCCAGATGTGAAAATGTAGACCAAGCTGGATAAGAACCTGGGGCCATGGCGCTGGCATGATCTTCCATGACGAGAGAAAAAGAGAGGAGCTCTTTCATGGTGAGAAGCTTTAGATCTGATGTGAAAAGGCTAAAAATCTCTTTTTCTCTTTCGGGATCATAATGAGAGTAGCGGCCCGTTGCACCCTTTCTTTCTTGGATTTTTAATGTAATGGACCTTCTATCTTTTAAAGTCAGAAAGTACTCTGAGTTCACCTGTGCTAAGGCTTCACGAAGTTGTGCGAGTTCAGATTCTCGGGACGAATGTGACATTGGAATTTTGGCTAAGTGTTTTAGTGATATGGTAATAATTTCTTAACACTTTATCTAAGTAATTATTCTTTTTCCCGACAGGAAGGTTATTTTTTAGCTGGCTCTTTGTCCAGTAAG
>CAMAYW010000238.1 GCA_945862475.1 Bacteriovorax stolpii | reverse complement strand
TGATCAATACATCACCGATAAAAATCTACCTGATAAGGCGATTGATCTTTTGGATGAATCTTCTTCCGCCTTAAAGTTATCAGCCGAGGCGATGCCTGCAAAACTAGTGGAGCTTGAAGCTGAACTTAGATCAAAAAAAATCTATGCTCAGATGGATAAAGAAAATACTGATCTTCAAAAAGAAATTGAAGCTCTTGAAGTCAAAGTTCAGGAAGGTAAAGTTAATTGGGAAAAAGAGATTTCTTCCCTTAAAAAAGTTTCTGAAATTAAAAATCGCCTTGATCGATTGAATTTTGAATTAGAAAACGCTCAAAGAACGGGAAATTACGAGGAAGCTTCAAAAATTAAATATATGCTAATACCTCAAACTGAAAAAGAGATGGAATCCCTTCAACACGAATGGGTTCTCGGGAAAAAGCATATTGCCCAGGTTATCTCTCGGCAAACAGGGATTCCTATTGAAAAAATTTTAAAATCGAAGCAAGACTCTATCCTTCAACTTGAAGACATTTTAAATAAAAGAGTGTTTGGACAAGAAGAGGCGATTCATGAAATATGTGAAACTCTGATCGCTAGCTATGCTGGTCTTTCAGATGAAACGAGACCCTTAGGTTCATTCCTCCTTTTGGGTCCAACTGGAGTTGGAAAAACAGAGACGGCGAAGGCGCTTACTCAGTATCTTTTTGATAATGAGGAGAATATTGTTCGATTTGATTTATCTGAATTCTCTGAAAAGCATTCAGTCGCAAAATTAATCGGTGCTCCTGCTGGGTATGTGGGTTACGAGGAAGGGGGAGTTCTAACAGAGGCGATTCGAAGGAAACCCTATAGTGTGGTTCTTTTTGATGAAATTGAAAAGGCGCATCCTGATTTTTCTGACATCCTTCTTCAAATTTTAGATGACGGACGACTCACTGATAATAAAGGGAGAACTGTTAATTTTAAAAATACGATCATCATGATGACCTCAAACTCAAAGAATCCGAAGGAAGAATTTAAGCCGGAGGTCTTGGGAAGAATCGATGCGGTTTTGAACTACCATGGTCTGGATAAGCGGATCATGAGACAACTCGTTGATAAGCAGCTTCGCTTTCTTAACGATCGATTAAAGTCCAAGAAAGTAACATTAAAACTAGATAAAAAGGCTTATGAAACACTCGAAGAGCAAGGTTTTGATTTTCAGTACGGAGCTCGGCCTTTAAATAGTGTTTTCCAAAAACTGATCACGAGACCAATCTCTAAGAAAATTCTCCAAGGTAATCTGAGTGGTGGGGAGATTTTGATGAGCTGGGATGGTCATGAAATGGTTATTCACGAACTAGGAGAAACGAAAGAAGAACTACATTAGCTATACGGCCCTCTTTGGAGGGCCTTTTCATTTAGACTGAAAGAGAATAATATTTTAGAATATTCAAAATGCTAAAATTAATTTTTCTCCTGTTTCCTTTGATTTGTTTTTCCTACCCTAAGTCCGATCACTTTGATGGCGATCATTTTTTTAATCCCACTGCAAATCACTTAAAATCGATTTGGGATCTTATGAAGTGGAAAATGACGGCAACTCCAGAAAAATGGCCTGATGTCGTTCAGAACAAGAGTCACCCGATGAGACGAATTATGAAGGGTGAAAAATCTAATATCACTTTTATTAATCATGCGACTTTTTTAATTCAATATCAGGATATCAATGTACTAACTGACCCGATCTATGCTGATAGGGCGAGCCCTGTGAGTTTTGCTGGGCCGAAAAGAGTGAGAGCCGCTGGTGTTCCTATTGAATCCCTTCCAAAAATTGATGTGGTGATCATTTCTCATAATCACTATGACCATCTTGATTTAGAGACACTAAAAAAGTTAGAGGAAAAATTTCAACCACTTATTCTTGTTCCATTGGGAGATGAAAAACTTCTTCTCCATGAAGGAATAAAAAATGTGAAGGCCCTTGATTGGTGGGAAGAGGAAAGAGTGAACGACGTTAGATTCATTTTTACTCCCTCTCAGCATTGGTCGGCACGAAGTCTCTGGGATAAGAATGACTGCCTTTGGGGTAGTTTTATGATTGATAGTGGCGTTCAAAGAATTTATTTTGGTGGCGACACTGGGTATGGTAGACACTTTATAGATATCAAAAATCGTCTCGGAGCTCCAGATATTGCTCTTCTTCCTATTGGTGCTTACAAACCTCGCTGGTTTATGAAATTTCATCATATGGATCCTCATGAAGCTGTAAACGCCCATGTCGATCTCTCAGCGAAACAATCAATAGCCATGCATTTTGGAACTTTTCAAATGGCCGATGAAGGGATCAATGATCCTGTGACTGATCTTAATCTTGCACTGACGAAATATAAATTATCCCCTAACGATTTTCTGGTTTTAGATGAGGGTGAGACCGTTGCTTACTGAACGACGAGATGAAACTCTCTTTGAATGCGGTCTTTTTCATCGTCTGAAAAATCATTTTGATCTATGGAGAGGTGTGTAAGGGTTGCGTTCTTCCTTATATGATCCGGAAATTGTGAAAAATGATTTTGATCTAAATTCATGCGTTTTAATTTTTTTAAGTCCACAATCCCTACTGGGAGGGCATGAAGCTCATTCCCAGAGAGATATAACTCAGATAATTCGCTAAAAATCGAAATTTCTTCCGGCAGATTTTTTAATCCACAGTTTTTAATCGTGAGTGACTTTACTGGTGCCACACTGTGACCTATTGGTAGTAGGAGAGACTTTAGGGGAGTCTCAATAATTTTAATATTTTCTAATTTGGGTAAATGAAAGAGTGGAGATATGTCCCCCGTAAACTGATTCCATCTTAGAGATAAAACTTTTAATTTTTGAAGTCCCTGAATTTTTGCCGGAAAGTTTTTGCAGTTTCCGTCGAGGTAAAGCTCTTGTAGGTGAGGAAAGTTGAAAATTTCCTCGGGAAAGTCTTGCCCTGAAATAGTGATTTTTAAACTCTCTACTTGTTCTCGCTCATTTAACGCTCGTGTGAGGTTTTTATAAAGTTTCATCCAAATGATTCCCTGGAATTCCTAAGAAGTAGAGTAGTGTTGTCATTGGGCCATAACTTAATCTGTGTCTTGCTTCTTTTTTCACTTTCTCTTTGGCATGAAAAGCAATTCCAAAACCAGCTTTCGCTAACATGAGTAAATCATTCGCCCCGTCACCTACGGCCACAACTTGTTCAAGCGTGAGATTTTCTCTTAAAGCAAGTTCTTCAAGAATGCTCGCTTTCTCTTTTGCGTTAATAATTTTTCCTAAAACTTTGCCAGAAAGTTCATCACCGCTAAACTCGAGTTCGTTAGCAAAAGCATAATCCATTTGAAGTTTTTGTTTAAAATACTCAGCAAAATATTTAAAGCCACCACTTACAATCGCCGTTTTATATCCTTTCTTTTTAACTTCAGAGATGAGTCGCTCTACTCCGGGAGTGACTTTTAGGTTTTCGACAATTCTTTCCATGTCTTGTTTTTTGAGACCTTTTAAGAGGGCCACTCTTTCTCGAAGGGCCTCATCAAAATTAAGTTCTCCATTCATCGCTCGTTCGGTAATGAGTTTAACTTTCTCTCCAATTCCGTAAACGTTTGCCATCTCATCAATCACTTCATGTTGAATAAGAGTGGAGTCCATATCAAAAACAATGAGTTTCATTTCATGCCGTTTCCCATCATGAGGAATAAGAGCGAGATCCACTTGAAATGTATTTGATAAATCCATGAGCTCAAATTTTATTTTCTCTTCATCGTGAGGCAAGGAGAGATGAATATCGATCGCCTTCAGACCCTGTTCACTTAGGACTTCACTTTTTTCAACTAAGGCACCAGATTTGATGAGAAAATCCTGAACAGTTTTAATAAATTGTTCATTTAATTTGTTTTCGGAGACACAACAGAGGACGTAATTCTTCAACGCTGACCCCTATGATTTTTTTAATTTCTTTTTTTCTGCTCTTTTTTCTTGTAGCTTTTTAATCATTGATAAGGAATACATGAGAGCTGACCACATGGACAAAAGGGCAGATATATAAATGAGAATCGTTCCTATGAAAGTGATATCAATTCCAAAGAGTTCATCGTTAAGCATCAGCATAGGCATAGCAATCATTTGAGTCGCCGTTTTCCATTTGCCCATCCAGCTCACAGGAACATCGACATCTTCAGTAAGGGCAAGAAGCCTAAGGGAAGTCATATACATTTCTCTTAGTACAAGAATAATCACAATCACCGGGTGCACACGATTTAGAACCGAAAGCATGATAAGTCCCGAAACTACAAGAAATTTATCTGCAATAGGATCAAGAAATGAACCAAAGACAGTAACAATATTTCTTTTTCTTGCAATATAACCATCCAGAAAATCAGTGATACTTGCGGCCACAAAAATCCAGCAAGCAACATGTCCCAAATAGTCGTGATAATCAATCAGCCATGAAGGAGTATTTTCAGTAAAATAAAGTGCCAGGACAACAATAGGGATCATGAGCATTCGAAAGAATGTTAGACGGTTGGGCAGATTATCAATTTCAAGATCATTTTTTTCCATACTCTTCCCGGT
>CAMAYW010000237.1 GCA_945862475.1 Bacteriovorax stolpii | reverse complement strand
AAATCATTGATCGTGAATTTTCCACGCTCAAGATTCTTCATCATCCCCATTGCCTCATCTTGATTGATCGCCTCTTCAGCTTTTTCAACGAGGGAGACGACATCACCCATATCAAGAATTCTCTTCGCGAGCCTATCAGGATGAAAAGGCTCAAGGTCCTTCATCTTCTCACCAACAGAAATAAACTTGATAGGAACACCAGTCACATAACGAATAGAAAGGGCCGCACCACCACGAGCATCAGAATCCATTTTTGAAAGAACAACCCCCGTGAGTCCCACTTTCTCGTGGAAAACTTTCGACACATTCACAGCTTCTTGTCCGGTCATGGCATCGGCCACCATGAGGACTTCTGGATTATCAAGGGATTTTCTTACATCCACGAGCTGACTCATGAGTTCTTCATCAACTTGAAGGCGTCCCGCTGTATCAATAATCGCGATTTCTTTATGAAGGCGTTTCGCTTCTTCGAGTCCCGCGCGAACGATATCAACTGGCTTCATCGAAAGATCAGAGTCAAAATAATCCACACCTAGGTTTTTAGCATGAGTGATGAGCTGGTCCTTCGCCGCTGGACGAAAGTTATCCGCAGGAATAAGGAGTACATCTTTTTTACTTTTGTTTCTTAAATAGAGAGCTAGTTTCCCAGCAAAAGTCGTTTTACCAGCACCGTTTAATCCGACAATCAATATGGGGATAACCGGCGGACGCTTAAGATTGAGTTCGGAGTTTTCTCCACCCATGAGCTTAGCTAGCTCATCATGCATGATTTTAACAAACTGCTGACCAGGCTCCACTCCACGAAGAACTTTTTCCCCAAGAGCTTCGGCCTTTACTTTTTCAACGAATTCTTTGACGACTTTAAAGTTAACGTCGGCCTCTAGAAGAGCTGTCTTCACCTGTTTTAAGGTTTCTTCGACGTTTTCTTCTGAGATTTTATTTTTGCCACGAAGTGATCGGAACGCGTCCGAAAATTTTTCGCTTAAATTATCAAACATGGGTATCTCCCTTAAGATTGAGCTCGATGAGTTTACTACATTCAGAGGGATGAGACACTATGAAATCCGCTCCCGAATCCCTTAAAATTTGAGGATGAGCTTCTTTATTCCACGTCGCACCAATCGCCAACACTCCAAAATTTTTGGCCCCAATCATATCATTGGAGCTATCTCCTATGACACAGATCGACTGCTTAGGTGTTTTTCCTACAAGTTTTATTAGGCCATCAATATGAGGCTTGGGGATGGCATCATCCGGAGTGGAGAAACTATCAAATAAGGATTTAATTCCAAATTCCTCCAAAAACTTAATGGTGGACGCCCTTCCTCGAGCGGTCCAAACATAAAAA
Organism: Bacteriovorax stolpii; assembly: GCA_945862475.1. Taxonomy (GTDB): domain Bacteria; phylum Bdellovibrionota; class Bacteriovoracia; order Bacteriovoracales; family Bacteriovoracaceae; genus Peredibacter. Next base: position 3,232 of record CAMAYW010000237.1, on the reverse strand, counting down.
AGGCAATCCTTGGAATGAGTCAGAAGAAGCTCCTTAATACCTGGAAATAGCATATATTTAGGAGAACTCGTGTCCATCAGGGTGCCGTCACAATCAAAAATCACGTGTTTCATAGGAAAAGATTCTAATGAATAACTTGGTCTGTTTACAACCCTTATTGCTCCCGATAAATAACTCTTCATGAACCAAGTGACCCCCTTTCCTGAAAAGCTCGCAAAAAAGATTGAGTCTATGAAGATTCATGCTAAACCAATTAAATTGGGTGAGATTCATTTCGATTCAAAGCTCCTCCTGGCCCCCATGGCCGGGATTTGTAATATTCCTTACCGCTTACTGATGGAAGACCTTGGTGCCGGCGGAACTGTTTCAGAGCTCATCTCCTGCCACGGGATTAATTACGGAAATGAGCGAACTCTAGAGATGTTAAAGATTCATCCCCTTGAAAGAAATGTGGGGATCCAGCTTTTTGGAGAAGATAGTGATTCGATGGCAAAAGCGGCCCTTGTGGCAGAAAGCTTTGGCCCAAAATTTTTAGATATCAATATGGGCTGTCCGGTCGCGAAAGTTGTCACAAAAGGTGGTGGCTCCGCTCTTATGAAAGAAGTGACGGCCCTTGCTCCTCTGTTTGAAAAAATGCGCTCTCGAATGAAAATTCCTCTTTCAATAAAAATTAGAACGGGCTGGGACGCAAATTCTAGGAACGCAAAAGAAGTGATTAAAATCGCCCAAAACTCAGGCATTGAGTGGGTCGCCATTCACGGAAGAACAAGAACTCAGCAGTACACGGGACTTGCTGACTGGGACTTTTTAGAGGCCTTAAACGAAGATAAAAAACTTCCTCTCATTGGTAATGGTGATCTTCATCACCCGTATGGTGTTTCGGAGCGACTTCAAAAAACAAATTGCGATGCCCTCATGATCGCGAGAGGGGCCCTTAGAAATCCGTTTATTTTCTTGGAATCCCTGGATTCTACTTATGCTTCTCAAAAAAGATCGCAATTCTTGGGAGAAGATTACTGGGAAGTGATTAAGCGCCTTCGCTTTTACTGTGAACAAACGTTTAAAGAAGAAAGAACGATCCTCGTTCAATTAAGAAAACTCATCGTTTGGTTTGCGGTCGGCTTTCCCCGAGCTGCTGCCTTTAGGTCTCAGATCTTTGGATGCCAAGATTTAGAGGAGTGCATGAAATTTGCCGAGGACTACTTTATCTCTTTAGAAAGTTCACAAAAATTCATTAATTACGATGAGATATTCATGAGTTCCGGTCACGGCTAAGAACACTTTTCGAATTCACTTAAGTTATTTACTCATCTATCCGAAAATAGAAAGGATGAAATTCCTTATCGCAGTTCTCCTTATTCCCCTATCATACGCTGGCTCCCCGCCAGACTGTAAAGAACTTGGCACTATTCTTCAAGGCTATGAGAAAGACCTGAACGCTAAAGCGATAAAAGACTGTGAGAAATTAAAACCAGAGGAGCTCCTTGGAGACAGAAAGGTCGTCAAACTAGAGTTCCTTAAAGATAAAACATGTCTTGAACTCGGAGATATTGAAACCCAAATTGAAAGGTTGAAAGCTGAATTGGCCATCTATGATGGAATTGATAAACTTAAAATCGCAGTTAAAGAATCTAAAGAAAAAGCTGAACAAAACTCAAAAGCGGCTGGATTAAGTTTTGTCGCGAGCCTTAATACTGCCCAATCTTTAGAACTCATATTAACTACAAAAAATAGCAAAAATGAATCACTTACTGAGTATTTAAAAAAAGAATCAAAATCTCAGTCAGATTTAGTCCCTAAAATTCAAACTTTTTGTAAAGACCTAGAAAAAAAAATTGTTGATGCTTGTAATCCAGAGGCTTTTAAACCAGGTCCAGAAGCAACTCAAGAAATATTTAATCTTCTCAGTCAAGCTAAGGTTAATCCCGCTCAAATCAAGAAATGGCAGGACTCTCTAGCAATTAAAAGAAAAGTTCAAAATGAAGAAGAATCTGATTATTCATTTCATATCATGCAAACAGAATTATCTGCTGCTTTTGCAGCATTGGATAAAAAAGAAATTATGACGAAAGCGCATTTAAACGCGATCAAGAGTTTAGATGATTTTGAAAATAAACCCTCTGGTATGGGCTTTGTCGATAATATCAACTCAATTAAAGACAAGAAAAAAACAAAAATATTATCTGATAAACTTTTTCTTCTCATGGGAGATGCTAAATCTCGTCAACAATATGAAATGCAAAGTAAAATTTCTATTCTTTATGATAATTTCAAAGATCGTCTAACAGATTTAGCTGAGTGTTCAGAAGCGAAATCATCTTATGATCAAGCTAAAATTTGTTATGAAGCGATGAAGGCGAAGTCGGGAAAAATTGGTGTTCAAAGTTTTACTTCTCGACTAGATTCCATTAAGGCTTCTATTGATCTCGTTTCGGAGCTGTCAAAACTTGAGACGAGTTGCCAGCAAGAACTAAAAACAAAAGAATTACTATCCGAAACATGTTATCAATCCATCTCAAAAGATAAAGCAGATCTCCAAGATCAAATTCTTCAATTAAATGTACTTAAAGATAAGATTGGTTCAGAGAATTTGGATCTTATGACCTATCGAAATCTTGCATTAAGTAAGTGGTATCAAAACAGTAATTGTGGGAAAGTTGAATCACCCATGGATATGTGTGAGTCATCAGATACTCCAGATACAATTTCTAAGTCAGCTCTCATGACTGTGAGTGACTCTATGAGTGTTGCGATCATGTTCACTCCTAAACCTGAAGAGGAAGTGAAATCAAAGGCCCAAGAATTATGTGATGATGAGAGCAAAAGAAAAACGAAATCTGAAGAAAGATTATGTGAATTTTTTGATGACACAACTCCTGATGTTATTACGAAAAAAGAAGAAGACTTAGATGGCCCTGTCCAAGCTCCAGACGGTGGTCACGAACAAGCTAAAATAAAAGATGCCTGGCTTCAAGGTGGTGCAAATTTACTCGCACAAGGGCTGTCTGCTCTTATGCCGAGAAACTCTCCCCCACCGATTCAAAACCCTTATCCATATAACTACACTCCATACAATGGTGGCGGCGGAGGTATGGGGATTGCGGATTCAATTATGTTCAATGCTCGCTACCAAGGCGCCTATGGTTTTTATATGCCGACTCCAGGTCTTGTTCCGGGCCATGCTTTCCCTAGTAGCTCTATGAGCGGTTACCAGGCCCTCTCTGGCGGCGGC
>CAMAYW010000236.1 GCA_945862475.1 Bacteriovorax stolpii | reverse complement strand
AGGCTACTAGCATTTCCTACGAGATTGGAATCTGGAGCAATAGCTTTTAGTTTTTTAAAAAAACTCAGTCCTGCTGAAACCACTCCGCCAAAATTTCTTGTTTTTTGTAGGATGAGTTCATCAATATCCATTGCACCGTTACCATTATTATCATAAAAGCGGGGATCTGTTGTGTCCCAAGCGTTGAATACTCCCGGAGTTTGTTCAAATCGTGGGTAGAGCGCCTGATCCACTAATCCGTAAAGAGGATTAAAAATATCATGACAAAAAATTAAAGAATTTCCATTAGCGAGAGGTTCTGGTGGGATACGGGGCACGAAATGATAGTGCTTACGATAGGCATGCTCGAAAAAAATGTCACCAGTCTCGGAATCTTCAGTGTAGCCTTCATCTCGAAAGAGGCAGGAGAATTGAGTGATCGGAACATTTTTTAATGGTCCGAGTATAGTATTTGGCATATTTTCTGAGAACTTAATGATTTGAACAGAGTCTGATCTTGCTCCAGAGTTTTTCTCAACCAGAGTTAAAACATAGGTTTTATCTGCTACAAGCGTATCTTGAATATTTGCGGTTAGTGAGTTGGTATTAACCGGGAGAACAACATCGACCATCGTCACTCTACCTGTTTCATCCTTCGCTTCTATTTGACATTCAGGGTTCTGAGCATCAGTAGGCAAACTGACTTTACACCAAGCGTATACATTTCCAAATCCACCTAGGGAGATGGCCTCAGAAACACTAAAATTAGCATAGAGAGTTTCCGCTCCATTGGTATTCTTACCAGAACAAAACTGGGAGCAATTTCCATAGGAAACAGGCTTTCCATTTTTACAAGCACAAAAATCTGGTTTCCAAAATACAGCGTTTGTAGGCCGCTTCACTTCTTTGTCTTTACAAGAGTAAACGGTTTCATTATCAACGAGCTCTGAGACGAGATCCTGGTTCTCTGTACATGTTGGGATCTCTTCATAAGTTGAACCAGGTGTGATGGTCGACCGCTGAGGGATGGTGTCCTGACAAGAAACAAAAAGAGTGAGTAGGGAAATTACCCAAACCATCCTTGTTGTCTGTATTACTTGCGCCATCATAGTCCTTAATCCTCAATGACTTATCGATAAAATCAAAATAATCCTTAAACTCATTCTATCGCTCTTCAACATTTTTATCGGGAGGCCAGGATTAAGCTCTTTTATTTCATAGACTTAGGGAGAAGCAGGGCAAAGATTTTGAAATTTCGATGCCGAGACTTTTAGGCATTAACTAAACTATTTCGTGAAATAACCGATAAGCATTGAAAATCATATAAAGATTGTCCGCAACAGGAGTGGAGCATGACCAAAGCTGATTTGATTGCCATGATTGAAAAACAAGCGAACCTTCCTCATCATCAAGCCGAGAAGATTGTGAACATCTGTTTTGACAGCATGATCCAAGCTCTATTCGACGACGAACGAATTGAGATCAGAGGCTTCGGTTCATTTGCCAACAGAAACTATAAGGCCTACGAGGGTAGAAATCCAAAAACAGGAAAGGTCGTAAAAGTTTCACCGAAGAAAGTGCCTTTCTTTAAAGTGGGTAAAGAACTTAAAGAAATGGTGGATGAAGGAAAAGATAAATACGTTATTCGTGAAGCATAATAATAAATTGATAAAGTTATCAAGGCCAGGTTTCATCCTGGCCTTTTTTTTCGTCTACGCACTTGAAGCTTATTCCTCGGAATATCCATCCGAGTGGTTTAAAGAAGTGCCAAGATCCGAAGCTCAGGATTGGGAGATTCGTCCTCAGGATGCAAAGTCTCATGAAGTGATCTTATCCAAAAGAACTGAGTTAGGGATCTTTTCAAATTTCGCAGCAACACCCATAACTTTTGAAGGGATAAAATTTTCTTCAATTGAAGGCCTATGGCAGTCATTAAAATATCCTGATTTAACTTTAGAAAATGATCTAAGACGAAAAATTTTGGGCTGGCCATTGACTCGTGAAGAAGTTCAAAAACTCGTTGGCTTTGAAGCGAAAACAGCAGGGAATTTAGCGAATAAAATTTACAAAGAAAATGATTTAAAAGAGATTAATTGGGGGAGCCATTTCTTTGATTACAACGACCTTGGATCCGGATCTGCTTACCATTATTCTCTTATAAAAAGAGTTCTAAGAGCTAAACTTGATCAGACAGAAGGTCTTTGGGACCTTCTCCTTAAAACAAAATGTCTCATTCTTCTTCCCGATCATAAAATGGGTGAAAATTTGCCACCATCGTATTATTACAACAAAATTTTCATGGAACTTCGGAACGAGAAATTAGTGGCTCCATGTGGGCAAGTCAGAGAAAAATCTAAAGTCAAAAAGAAGTAGCTTATTCTTCTTCGACTAAAAATTCACCAAGAGAGAAATTTCTTCCTCCTTTGAACACCAAAATACTCTGTGTGAGGATTCACTCCTCGAAACTCTGTATCAAGGAAGGTTCAAGATGATGAAAAAGATTTTCATGTTCTCATGTGTGATATTTTTAATTTCAGCCTGTAATAAAGGAGATGTCGTTGATTGTAACAATTTAACTGAAGAGGAAAAAAAGAATATACCCGCTGAATGTTTAGCAATTGATGAAGGGGATTCAGGGCCACAAGTCGATTTGACGACGGCCCTACCAAATGAAGCTTACACTTTTGATACGAACATCGATTTTGTAAATGCAGGAGGAGCGGAACTTGAAAAATTCAATCAGGCGATTGATCTTATTAAAAGAGTTGTGGCAACTGATGAATTTAGGTCAGCAGTGATCAATCATACCTATAACGGGGTGAAGACCTTCGTAGATAATGGTGGATTTACAAATGCTCAAATTTATCAAAAAATTTTGGACGGGGCAGAGACTCTTCAACCCTTGAAAAATAATACAATGGATATGGAGGTTGAACTCTATTATGCGGCAACGACCACCGTTGGTTATACGAATTCAGGCACTACGAGAATCTGGGTCAATACAAAATACTTTAACACCAATTCTATTGGTGGAGTAGCCGCGAATCTCGTGCATGAGTGGTTACATAAACTCGGTTTTCGTCATGCCGTTTCTTATTCCGTAAGCCGAGACTATTCTGTTCCGTATGCCGTTGGAAGAATGATCAGTCGAATTGGGAGATCTTTAGATTAAGTTGCCAAAAAAGATTGGATGGCTTGATCAATAAACGATCCAATTATTAAGGACTTGAGAATTTTAAGAAATGGAGGAGTAGAATGCGAATGTGCTCCTCCATTATCAAACGGGATACTTCCATATGGGTGAAAAAGAAGTGGATCTTGAAATACTTAGGGCCATGGATAAATTAGAAAGAGATTCGGAACTCATTAATCAAAAAAAGTTAGTTCTCAGTAAAAATAAAAAAGTCATCAAAGTTCTTAAGGAACTTTCACTTGATGAAAAAACAGTTGAGAAGAGTAAGGAATTTAACAAGACGCTTTTTGATGAAATTAAATTTAAAGTCGCGGTTGGAATTGGTATATTTGTGATCACTTTAGTTTTCTTGAGTTCACTTTCAACGGATAAGCAATTTTCTTTTATTGAGCATTTTATTGTTTTTCTATGCTGTGTGGGAATGGTTGCTTCCAAACGGGGAAATGGTTAGCAATTTAAAATAATAGACTTTTTTAATTACGCCTAATTTTTCGTTAAGAATTTTATATTTTTAAAAATTCAACTGAAGAGCAGTAAAGTAATAATTAACTTGTGAAAAATTATAAACATTCTCATTATCTGCGCCCCCCTCAAGCATCCTGTACCCAAAATCAATTTGGAAACTTGGTGTGAAATAATATCCAAGCATAAAGGCCACATCAAAAGCTCGACCTTGAGGTGCTATGAGACCGTCAAAATCAAGAGTCATAAGAAAATTATTTTCAAATTTATATTTTGAATAGACGTAGACGAGGGGAACCATCGCAACACTTTTTCTTGCCTTACTTCTATCACTTTGTCTTAATTCAATAAAAGCATCTCTCACTTTAAGGGTTCCTCCAATTCGAAAGAGCTGATTTTTTTTTGAGATAATTTCTCTGAAGTAGGTACCTCGATAAGAATTAAACTGATATTGAGTTTTAGTTGTTTGATTTGCGATGAAATTAACTCCATTAAAGGAGATATCGTTATTAAATTTTTTCTCTCCGCTAAATTTCAAGGGCGCATAAAGAAATCTTATTCCATTAGGAGATTTGAACTTCTGAATAAAACTTAATCGATAATATTCTTCTGAATTTAGTGCGGGTCTAAGGTTAAACAAGGTTCCTGTTTCACCATCGATTCTAACTTTATTGTAGCTATTTTGAGCAGAACCTAGTTCGAGGTTGAGACTGGATATTGAATTGGCATGACTCGTAAAAGTAGAGAACAAAATAATAATTGCAATAAGTTTCATTTTCTTCATTTGGTTTGAGAGTTGATGTGACGTTATTTAATCATGAATAAGTTAAACATAGGATTGATTGTTTATAAAAAGTCCCAGAATGGGGATACTGAAGCAGAGCAACCTGAGGTCACATTTTGTGTTCTCAGGTTTTTTTATTTAGTTAGCTTAAGGCTTTAAACCAAT
>CAMAYW010000235.1 GCA_945862475.1 Bacteriovorax stolpii | reverse complement strand
AAACAATTCTATCTTGGAAAGAATCATTGTTAACACCGATTTGGAAATCGTACTGCCCACCTTCTCCATTAAGAAGTTTTTTACCGTTAAACTCTGTCACTTGCGAAATACGCTCAAGTTCAAGTTTAAGGTTTTGGTATTCCATGTTTGTCATTTCACGCTCAGGATCACCAACTGTATCAGAAGCTGTTTGTACTGCTAGTTCACGCATACGTGTTAGAATTGATGAAACTTCATTCAAACCACCTTCAGCAGTCTGAACCATCGAGATACCGTCATTAGCGTTTCGGTCAGCTTGTTTTAATGAACGGATGTTTGCTTTTAATTTTTCAGAGATCGCAAGTCCTGCAGCATCGTCAGCAGCTTTAGCGATACGAGAACCGCTTGATAGCTTTGATAGTGTGCTTTCTGCTTCTCTGTTGTTGACGCTCAGTGAACGTTGAGCTGCAATTGAAGAAACGTTTGTGTTAATACGAAAACCCATGAAATCCTCCTTGGTTTACCCTCATCCATTCCTTGATGATCAGTTCTCAAACCTTGAGAGACTAGATAAGCTTCCGTGCTTAAGTGATTTTGTTAATTTTTGTCATCACTCTTGTGATAGACACCAATCTGATCGGAACTGCGATTATTAACTTAAGACTTTTTTCATAAATATTAATGACTTACACTTGATCAAAACAATTGGTTATTAAAAAAAGTTATATCTTTCAATGCCTTAAGCATTTCCAGAGAGGGTCTTAACCGTTAAAATAATTTTATGAATTTTTCAAATCCCATTTTAATTTGCGATGAAAATGAAGAATTTCGCATTCTACTAAGAGATATACTTACTAAGAATGGATTTTTTCACGTCGTTGAAGCCTCTAGCTTAGAGGAAGCGATGGGGTATTTAAAAATTAAAAATGAATATTTTGTTCTAATAAATGCTGAATCAGTAACTAACGACTCACTTAAGATTTTATCAGATCAAAAATCTTTTTTAGTACTAGCAGAAAACGCTACACCGACGACAATTTCTCTTGCCTCTAAGATAGGCGTCGACAAAATTTTGTCTCATCCTATTCACACAAGAAAACTAATGAACAAAATTAATTCTTTTATCTAGTGATATTCTGAATAAGGGAAATTATTAATCCCTTGCCAATGCTTGAGATCAACTTCCACGTTTTTATCGAACTCTTCGATTGAAAAATCTCTATTTTTTACAAGAATTTTTGCATAGGTAAGCACATTACTGTTGCTCCATTGACCTAAGTCAAGATTAACCATTCTGGTCCAGGTACCAGTATTAATAAAAATTGTTCCATCATTAAAAATCCTAAGAGCAGGATTATGAGTGTGACCTACAATTAAGACTTTTGAATCTTGGTTTTTTTCAAAAAATTGTCTCGTAAGTGACTCATAGTCTTGAAATAATTCCAACTCTCGCATCAAATCTTCAAAAACTTGTCTAAGGCTTCTTTTCATCATGTAGAAGTGCCAAAACCTCACCATAAAAAAGTAGTATAGATTTGAAAGAAGAAAACGGACGGTAAAGAATGTATCGAAAATTATTCCATGAATGATAAAATGCTTAATCGGTCTGACGGCATTAATAAATGATCTTTCTTGTTTGTATTTATTGATGACATTTGTAACGTAGTACGATCCCCAGGGAGGAATAAAATACTTCTCACCATTTAGTGTTTCAAGGACTGCATTTTCTTGATCAAATTCATGCGCTCTCTCATATTGATGTCCATGCTGTATGCTAACTCCCTTGACTGGAGTATGAGTTGAAATTGAATTCGAAAGAATAATATTGTTTTTATGTTCTCCAAAATAATTTAAGAACTCGTCCTTTAAAGAATCGAAGACAAATTCAGCATCGTGGTTACCAATTATATAGACAATTTTTTTTTCAGGTTTTGATATGAATCTTTTTAAAGCTTGAAGAACACCTTGATGGGCATTCATGATAATCTTGAGCTTTTCTAGCGCAGCATTTTCACTCCAAAATTCATCATCATAAAACTCGACATAGGGGACGGCTAGAAAATCAAAGAAATCTCCATTAATCACAAGTTCAACTTCAATATCTTGATAATCTCCAGTTGAGTAGTAATTAAGAAAATCAACTAACTCATTATCATAGTGAAAGTCCTCGAGAAGATTTCTCTTACCCTTAATCATCTTACCTGCTCCAAGATGAAGATCTGAGATGACCAGAACGACTTTTTGAACGTTATTCTTTTGATGGGATTTCATAAGCCTTTTTACCAAATAACAATGGCACCTCTTGAAATGCAGGGCTAACGGGAACAAATACAACAGGAGATTGACTCTTGTTTTCTATTTCAACCGTTTCAGATTTTCCTGAAGCAACGGAAACAAATTTTAAAATCTTGCTACCTACAATAAATTTACCAACTTGATCAGATAGTGAGCGATTCTCAACAATGACTGAGAACAAGGGATTCTTCTTTTCAGGAGACAACACATAAACACTTCTATCGTTGACCTGAATTATAAATCCCGCAGTCTTTACTTGTGAAAATGCCATGATGGGAAAAAATAATATTAAAAAATACTTCATACCATAAACCTTAGCTCAGATAATTTTTTAACTTCATCCCTTAACTTAGCGGCTTCTTCAAAGTTAAGAGCTGTAGCTGCTTCCTTCATGGCCAGTTTTAACTCTTTGATTTTAGCATCAATTGCTTCTGCAGTAAGGGATTGTGTTGAAATTTCTTTAATCCGCCCTTTCTTGTCAGCTTTCTTAGCCCCACGAAGAACCTCTATCACTCCTCCACTAATATTTTTAGCAACTGTTTTAGGAGTAATCCCGTGTTTTAAATTATATTCAGATTGGCGCTTTCGCCTCTCTTCCGTGATGTTCATTGCTTCAAGCATACTGCGAGTCTTTTTAAAACCATACAAAATGACTCTCCCCTCTGAATTTCTGGCCGCCCTACCGATCGTTTGAATGAGAGAACGGGTTGAGCGAAGAAAGCCCTCTTTATCAGCATCCAAAATTCCGACCAAAGCAACTTCTGGAATATCTAGTCCCTCTCTGAGGAGATTAATTCCGACTAAAATATCGAATTCACCTAGTCTTAAATCTCTTAGAATCTCCATCCTCTCAAGGGTATCTATATCAGAGTGAAGGTAACGTATTCTCATCCCCACACCCTTGTAGAAGGTTGTAAGTTCCTCAGCAAGTTTTTTTGTGAGAGTCGTAATTAGGACTCGATACCCTTCCGAGATAACCTTTTTCGCCTCTACCAGGAGATCATCTACTTGATTTTTTGCATCTCTATACTCAATAACAGGATCAAGAAGTCCTGTGGGGCGAATAATTTGTTCAGCATATTCTCCCTTAACCTTTTCAAGTTCATAGTCAGCAGGAGTTGCGGAGACAAAAAGAACCTGATCGAGTTTGGTTTCAAATTCTGGGAAATTAAGTGGTCTATTATCAAGAGCACTTGGAAGTCGAAATCCATAATCAACTAGAGTCATTTTTCTCGCACGATCACCTTTATACATCCCACCGACTTGAGGAATTGTTACGTGGGACTCATCGACAATAAGTAAAAAGTCTTTTTTAAAATAATCCAAAAGCGTAAAGGGAGCTTCACCTGGTTTATTGCCAGAAAGATGTCTTGAATAATTTTCAATACCAGGACAAAAGCCCATCTCTTCCATCATTTCTAAATCAAGAAGAGTTCTTTGCTGAAGTCTCTGCTCCTCAACTAATTTGTTCTGAGAATGAAGCTCCTGGATTCTTTCTCTAAGTTCAAGCTTAATATCCTGAATAGCAACTTTCATTCTGTCTTTACCAACCACGTAATGACTCTTTGGATAAATATCTACTTTTGACAGGGGTTGAATAACTTTTCCTCTAAGTGGATCGACCAAATAGATTCCATCAATCACATCATCAAAAAATTCGATCCTTAAGACTTGAGAATCCTCGTATGCTGGAAAGACCTCTACAATGTCTCCCCTCACCCTGAAAGTCCCCCGGTGAAAGTCGATATCGTTTCTACTATATTGGTTATCTACTAACTTTCTTAGGAATTCGTCTCTTTCGATTTTATCTTGCGTTAGTATGGTAATTCTTTGCCCAAAATACTCCTCTGGTGAACCGATTCCATATATACAACTGACTGATGCCACTACAATCACATCCTCTCTCGAAAAAAGTGAACGTGTGGTTGAGTGACGGAGTTTATCAATCTCCTCGTTGATGGCAGAATCTTTCTCAATATAAGTGTCCGAACCCGGTACGTAGGCTTCAGGCTGGTAATAGTCATAGTACGAAACAAAATATTCCACCGCATTTTGTGGAAAAAATTCTTTAAACTCAGCAAAAAGCTGAGCAGCGAGTGTTTTATTTGGGGCCAGAATTAAAGTCTTTTTACCTAAATTTTTAATCACATTTGCCATCGCAAATGTCTTACCAGAACCAGTGACACCCAGAAGGGTTTGAAATTGAGATTTTTTCTTGAAATTTTCAGTCAAAAGGGCAATGGCCTGTGGCTGATCACCGGTAGGCTTAAAGACTGATTCGAGATTGAAATTTGCTGTCATAATTTTAACTCTTGCCGATGGTTTATT
>CAMAYW010000234.1 GCA_945862475.1 Bacteriovorax stolpii | reverse complement strand
CAACTTTAATTGAAAGACTGTCAATTGAGTTAGCTGAAGAAGGAGTTTTAAAGACACTAAAAACTCTTTTCGGAACACTGGTCATTGTTCTCTTGGTGTATGCCTTATTCTTTGCTCCTGTGCTTGAGATGTTTATGTTCACAAACCCTGAGCTGTTACTGTTGATTATTGGTATGCAGATCCTCATTGGAAAATATAAAGGGTATCGAGTCTCAGAGTTCATTCGCTTTAGAGATCTCGTAAGACAAAAGAAAAAAATGGAGTCTTTACCGCATGATCTTCCATGACCTAAAAGAATTAGGCATTCTCGGGATTAATAATCGCGTTGGACGTTATATTCTGAGGCATAATAAACGTGAGAATTATCCTTTGGTGGATAATAAAGTTCTTACGGCCGAAAGAGCAGAGGCTTGGGGAATTGCGACTCCTGAAAATTATCTTATCGTCGAGAATTATGGTTCTTTGAAAAATCTTCATTTAAAACTTTTAAATTATGAATCCTTTGTGATTAAGCCTGCTAAAGGTTCTCAGGGGAATGGCATTATTGTTATCAAAGAAATTATTAAAGAAGAAAAAAATGGAGAAATAAGAGTTCTCTGCAGACGTTCCAATGATAAGTTGATGGATGTTGAAGAAGTTAAGCATCATATTTCAGGAATTTTATCCGGTCTTTATTCTCTATCGGGACAGAGTGATACGGCCATTATTCAAGCCAAGATTGATAAGCATCCTATTTTTGATGATTACTCTTACGGTGGAATTCCAGATATTAGAGTGATTGTATATGAAGGATTTCCTGTTATGAGTATGGTGAGGTTGCCCACTAAAAGCTCTGATGGGAAAGCGAATCTTCACCAAGGGGCGATTGGCGCTGGGTTAAACCTTTCAAATGGGTCCACCAATAATGCTGTCATTCGAAATCAGGTGATTGATGTTCACCCAGACACTGGCCACAAACTTTCTGGACTCAGATTACCTTTTTGGAGAGAGATTTTAGAACTTTCTGCCAGATGCTACGACATGGTGGAGTTAGGCTATCTTGGTGCTGATATCGTTCTCACTCCGGATCACGGACCTATTTTACTGGAATTGAATGCAAGACCAGGACTCGGAATTCAGATCGCGAATCTTTCGGGGCTTGTTCCTCGTCTTGAAAAGATTAGATTAGAGGCCCCAAAAAATCTTCTGGCAAAAGAGCGGGTTGATTACTCGATGAGTTCTTTTTAAAGACTCTCTACGGCTGAATAAAATTCATCCGTACTTTGAGAAAGAATAAGTTTTCGTCTCATACTTTCACTTTCTGATAGACCCTCAAGCATAAAACGAGTGACGGATTTATTTTGTTTTAAAAGTCCCCGTGGTGAAATGTTTTCAGCTTCTAGATAACTTCTATATTCCGCTAAAAATTGTCGCATATTTTTAAGGACCTCTTCTCGAGACGAGGTAAGATTGCCGCGTTTGTAGTCTTGAGCGATCCAAGGTGCTTTCAGCGCTCCACGTGCCACCATGACTCCGTGGCACCCGGTTTCCGTCAGCATACGATTGATATCCTCTGCCTTCCATACATCTCCATTTCCGATGATGGGAACCTTAGAAATGCTTACGGCCCTCGTGATAAAATCCCATCTAGCGGGATTTTTATACATATCATCTCTGGTTCGAGCATGGACTGTAATCAACTCAACACCTTCGTCATTAAGCATTTTTATTGAATCTTCGAATCGATTTGTGTCGTGATAGCCAATTCTTATTTTACATGTGAATCGACCAGAAAAATTTTGTCGAATCAATTTCACGAGATTTCTAAGAGAATCTAAATCTGTTAAGAGATAAGATCCTCCACGATTTTTACAAACGGTATTTGAGGGACAACCAATATTCATGTCCAGCCAAGGAATTTTTAATTCTTCAATTTGTTTAACCATCTCCAATGTAAAAGCTTTGTGTGAAGTGAGGATCTGAAACATCGTTTTATCTAGGATGTCTGCTCTTTGGATCAGATCTTTTCCAAAGTGTTTGATGAGATGTTTATTGGGATATTTTCCCGCCGAAGGAACTCTTAAGAAATCAGTCGCTAAATAATCCCATTCCGGATAAAGGGATAGTATGGTCTTTCTAAACGCTTCATCTGTAATCCCTTCCATCGGAGCAAAAAAGAGAGAGCCATATGGGACATTCGAAAGTGTATTCATTCCCACTTCTCCCGACGCCAGAAGGCAGCTCCAATCATGAGTGTGAGGAAGACAAGTTTTACAGAGTCTAATCCAATATAGAGATTATGAAAAAACTGATGTTCCTGCTGAATATCTGGAATGCCAGGGGCAGAGATGATTCCTTGCAAATCAGATGATTTCCAAAGTTTTGTGAGAGTGATTAATTTAGGAGTTAGATAGGAAAAATAAATCATCGAAATACCCCAAGAGAACAGGGCAAAGACGAACTCGAAAACATGATGTTTTTTCTCTCGGAGGCTAAAGACTGTTATGACAACAAGAGCTGAAGAAAAAACGATTTCAAGTTGGTTGAGTCTTGAGAAAAGCTCCATACCAATTGAGCCAGCGACAAAAATATCGTCAATTCTCGAAAAGAGAATCCGAACAACGACCATATCTACCAAAACAGTCCAACCCCACCAAACACTTGTGAAAAACAGATAGAGAGAATAGAAAGGCAATTTAAGCTTCATTCTGAGTGGGTACCAAACTCCTCAAAAAGAGTCATCTCGAAGTTTATAGGGCCTACTTATGAACCGTGAGTTGCTGCGCGTTATTCATTTTTACATATCTCTAAATTAGATCACTGCTATTAATTCAATGAAGTTTCCATTGTTTTAAGTTTCATTTATAAAGGCTCGATTCAATATTGGGGCTAAGTTATGAAATTTATTTTTTCAATTCTCTTATTTCTTTTTGTTTGTAGTGATTCGTTTGCTATGAAACTTTCGGACTATCGTCCTTACAAGTTTGAAGTACTTTTTACCAATCCCGTTTGTGCCACATATGCCTATGATCGCGTGGTCACAACTCACTCGGGTCAAACCTTAGATTCAAAACCAGATGATGTCTATTGTAAGCCTTCAGATGAAGCTGCTTCAGTCGCGAGAAAAAATTCACCACAGTTTAGACTAATTGAATGGATCACAAGTTCTGATGTTAAAGAAATTCACGCGGCTTATTTAAGTTTTAGTTCAAAGAATATCGTCAATGCCATGTGTACTGCTTTAAAAAATGGAGTCAGAATCAAGATGGTTTTAGATGGTGGGGAAGGACCCGAGGTTTCAGTTAATAAGGATGCTGAGGGCCTAAAAAAATGCGGGGACATCAGTATTACTTATAGAGGAAGCACCGGTGGACTAGGATATGCTCATAATAAAATACTTCTAGTTCAATTAAAGGATTCTCTAACAGCTAAAATCGTTTTTTCTTCGGGAAACATGACGAGTGGTACGAGTATAAATCACGAGAACTGGAATTTTGTAACCACATCAATAGAATCATTTTTTGCTCAAACTCACTTTTGCGTTTTTGATTCAATGATTCAATCCGGAGATACCAAGGCCCACTTTAGAGATGCTCTTAATCTTTGCCGATCAAAAATTAAGACTTCTCCAGAAACTGATATCTCTGTTTATTTTTCACCTGTCGATGGCAAAGAGGCTTTAGATCAGGTCACTAAGGTTTCAAAAATCTCCAAAAACATTGAGGCGATGAGCCACCGTTTGAGTGGAGCGCTTTCTGCACTTTTTTCGGAACTATTAATGGCGAAAAAAGACATTAAATTTATTCTAGATGACGATATCTTTTGGGCCGAAAAATTAAAAAAAGATGTTGGACGTAATTCAAAGATTGAAGCGTTTAGAATTTATAACGAACTGATCAATAAGGGGATGAACACTCGATTCCTTCAAACTAATCAAAACGTCTATCAGCTTCAACATAATAAATTCATGATCTTTACTTTTGAAAATAACAAAGGTGCCGTTTTTAATGGAGCTGGTAATATGACAACGGCTGCTTTTACGAAAAACTTTGAGAACTTCTACTATATTACAATTCCAGAAGTGGTTGATGCCTACAATAAGCAATATGATTTGTATTTTGAGAAAATGGCAACGAAGCCAGAAAATATGCCGAGAGATTACGTTCTTCCATAATAAAAAAGGGGCCCTAGGGCCCCTTTTTTAGTTTCTTATTCGGCACCTTTTTCTGGATCTATTTGAGATTGAATGTAATTTTGTACACCTACTGCTTTCACCAAATCTCTTTGAGTTTCTAACCAATCAATGTGATGCTCTTCAGACTTTAAAATGGATAAAAATAAGTCTCTTGATGAGAAATCTAATTCTGCCTCTGCAATCTGAATACATTTCTTAAGGTGTGGTACTGCGGCGTACTCTACGGCGAGATCTGCCTCAATTACTTCCTTTACGTCTTGACCAATTTTTAATTTATCCAATTTTTGGAGATTAGGAAGTCCTTCCAAGAAAAGGATTCGTTTGATCACCATATCTGCATGTTTCATCTCATCAATTGAAGCTTCGTATTCAAGTTTGCCCAGTTTTTCTAGTCCCCAGTCTTGAAGCATACGAGCATGGAGAAAATATTGATTAATCGCCGTTAGTTCCTTCGTAAGAACAGAATTAAG
>CAMAYW010000233.1 GCA_945862475.1 Bacteriovorax stolpii | reverse complement strand
ATTTTGTCATCTAACGTCAAATGAATTGTTTGTGGAGAAAGCGATGGGAGGTTGAGCTTTTTTATTCCTAGATAAGTTAGGTAAAAAAAAACTAAAGTCATCCCAAAAATGAGTGTGGTTATTTTCCTCATAATTTAAATTGAGGCTTTTTAAATTGGTCATAAAAAGACTCTGATTTCATCCCAAGAGTAACTTCTGCCATTTCTTTTCCCGACCTAAATCCAAGTCCCATTCCATGTCCACTAAAGCCTCCAATCATGTAAGCTTCCAAAGGGGCTTCAAGGCGACCGATAAATGGTAATTCATGTTCGGTGAATCCCATCGTTCCCGACCAACGATTAATGACTTTAAAATTTAAACCCAATTCTTGACGGGCATATTCCTCAAGCCCTTTTTGTACGATGGGAGAGATCTTTTCGAAATCTCCAGTTTCCCCAGCCTCATCTAGTAGACGCTTGCCACCTACTACAAGAACCTTGTCCTGGGTTTTTCTCCAGTAAACTCTTTCGGCAGGATCATAGTATAGGCTTGGACAATCAAATTCTTCTTCAATTTCAATCGCAAGCATTTGAGCTCTTCTTGGAACAATTGCTCCTGAAAAACTTGAATGGAATTGAGGAAAATAACCATTAAGTGCCAGTACGACCTTCTTGGCCTTGACTGAGTTTACTTCCGTAGTTGCTCCATCTGGAGTTAATTGAAAGACGGATGAGTTTTCAATGATTTGCACTTTACGGTTCTCTAGTCTTTTCTTTAGAGAGGCAAGAAGAGGGATTGGATTAATTTTATATTCAGGAAGGGCTTCGTAGCCGCCGAAGAATTTATTCTGCAAAGAAGTCGGTAAGCCAGATGTCTCTTTCCATTTAAAATTAAATTCATTTGGATCAAACAAGTTATTTTGCCATTTTAAATGATTCTGCTCACTTTTAAATAAAGTCATAGATGAGGTTCGATCAAATTTAATTTCAGGTGAGGATTTTAAAATATGTTGATGAACAAGCTCTAAAGATTCCGCAGCGAAATGAAAAACTTGCTTAGCTTTGTCGACACCCCATTCGAGGGTCAAACCTTTATAAAATGAGGCACTTCCCATTGTTAAGAAGCCCGCATTCCTTCCGCTCGCACCGGCACCACAAAAAGATCTGTCGATCACAGTAATTTTCAGCTCTGGATTAAGTTCAGTTATCCAGTAAGCAGTGGAGAGCCCAACATAGCCACCGCCAACAATTAGGATGTCTGTCGTAATATCATGAGTAGTAAATTGATGTTGCCTCAGCCAATGAGAAGTCGTCATAACGAACTCCGAAATAGGGAAAATGCATTAAACTAAATTCCGAAGATTGTAACATCGGCAGATAGCGATGACGACTAGAAGTAAGTGAAAGTTAGCTTATGAGGCTTTTTTATGATTCTTTATTTCCGGATAAAAATCCTCTTCATATTCACTCTTATATCTAAGAAATAACTGATAATTTCCAAACTCTATTTCAGACATCATTCCAATTTGCTCATCTAGCGATTTTCTAAAGCACATATCGATGTAGTTGAGATGGAAAGCATCCAAATTTGAGAAAAAATCCTCTGTAAGAGGGACTGTCTTGAGTAAATCTTTTAAACTTTTGGCATGGTACATATAAACCACTCCTTCCAAATATCTTATCGGCATTTATCGCCACGGGTTGAAGGATGTTTTAAAAAACTTTGCCTGATAAGTTTTTAAAGGTTTATAGTCATGTTTTGTATAAGGTAGCGACATAACCGACCAATCCACTAAGGAACAAGGCAAGCGTGACATTATTTTGGGAAAACTTTCTATTGGAAATTGGCCTATTCACTTTTTTAGGGGTGCTTTATTACTTCTATCAAAAAAGAAAAATTGTTCAATTTGAAGAAAATAAAAATCCCATTGTGATGGGTTTTATCTTGCAATCATGTCTGGCCGAAAAAGAAGAAAAGATTCAGCCAGAGCTAGATCAATTAATTGAGTCTATCGATGATTACCTTCACAACAGAGTGACAAAGCCGCCAATGATCCAACTCAAAAACTTTATGCAATCTGAAAACTGCTCAAATGAACTAAGAGAAATAATCCGTGAAGGATTAAATGAACTTGAGATGAACGATGGAGAAAAATAATTATATCTCACCTAGCGGCCATAAACGTTTAGTCGATGAGTTAGAATCACTTTTGAAAATTGAAAGGCCTGAAGTAACAAAGCTCGTTCAATGGGCGGCAAGTAATGGCGATCGATCTGAAAATGCAGATTATCTTTATGGCAAGAGGAGATTAAGAGAAATTGATCGCAGAATTCGCTTTCTCAATCAAAGACTTGATGCTGCAGTGATAGTAGACCCTCTGAAAATAAATAGTGCTAAAATTCAGTTTGGAGCAACTGTTGAGCTTCTAGGAGAAGACGGTGCTAAAAAAATATTTACGATTGTAGGCGTTGATGAGGTCAATACATCAATAGGAAGAATCAGTTGGCAATCCCCTGTTGGAAAAAATTTAATCGGAAAATCAAATGGTGACGAAGTTCTCGTCAAAGTCCCTTCAGGTGAAATAGTATATGAGGTAATTAGTGTTACTTATAAACCTATCGAGTGAGGTAAAAATGAAAAAACTCCTGATGATCCTTTTGACGACTTTAACTCTAACATCTCATGCTGCATGGAATGAACTCGAGTGCGAAGGCCGTATTCCTGGAGGTAAGGATGTAGAAATAGAGATCGAACAGCCTTTTCCAAATGGAAGCTACTTTAAGCGCGCGACTCTGACTTTGTCGGAGCCAGGCTCTGAAAAGACGTTCGATTTCACTGTTTCTACAAGAGTTATACTTAGTAGAGTTGAATATTTAGCTGCAGGGCTTAAAGTTGATGTTAATTTTTGGCCGGATAACCGTCCTCGTTGGGGCAGAGTTTATTCTGGCACAATGATGGCTGGTGTTCTGAACAATCAATATATTCAACACCTTAACTGTCGATTCCCAAACGCTCCTTAATTTTATAGATAAAGGGTCGCTTAAAAGCGGCCCTTTTTACCTGGCCCATTTTTTTCCAAAACAGATTTAAAATAGAATTCCACTGGTAAGGGGAACTCTATGACCAATTGCATCTCAAAAATACTAATCATCGCAACCTTTTCAATTTCGGCATTCGCGGATGTAGATAAAATTGAAGTCCTGAATGGAGTTCAACTTAGATCCGGGAAACGAGATGACACAAGAACATATTCAGGCCGAATAGAAAAATATTTGTCATTCCCAATTGATATGGTGAAAAAAGGCATCACTAATTTCTCAGAAAAATGTAACAACCAGTTTAAGGATAAAAGAAAATTCACCAAAGACGCTGGAGACTGTAAGTATCATAATGAAAACCTTGTTGAGAGTTTCGTAATTAAAGACATCCGTCATATTGAGAAATCAAAAAATAATAATGAAACTTATATTCTTGGAAGGATTGTCTATAATCGCGGCTCATTTGGTTTTTACGAACTCGTCACAATAGCTGAAAGTAAAAATAACTTAAATCAAAAAACGATCTCCATCTCAACTCGAATGCTTGAGGATAAAGAGGTCAAACTCTATATTAGTCCTAAATTCAATAAAGAATCAGCATTCGATAAAAGCTCAACAAGATTTTTATTAACTGAAATTTCTCCCAATGAAACCAAAGTCAATTATGAGTACAATGCATCAACGGAACATTGGATTCTTAATAAGGAAGTTTCAGTTCCCCAAGTATTTGCATCGATGAGTAAAAGTATTAATGATCTCATTTATACGATCGAAGCTGAGTCGACTATCCAGAAAAGAGAAGTCGCTTCTAATGAATAGTCTTCTATGGGAAATTCTGATATAGATTTCCCATGAAGTTTCTCAGAACCTACATTGAAATATCCAATATATGTAACCTCCAATGCACTTTTTGTCCTGAGGTCGAAAGAGACAAGAAAATTCTTTCAGCCGAAGATTTTCGCAAAATCTTAAAACAAGTTCTCCCCTATTCTGAGCAAATATGCCTTCACCTCATGGGTGAACCTCTCGCCCATCCAGAGTTTCTTAAGATTCTCGCCATCTGTGAGGAAGAGGGAGCCATGATCCATCTCACGACAAATGGAACTTATCTTTCAAAATTTGGTTATGAAGTTTTTTTAAAATCAAAGGCGATAAGACAAATTAATTTTTCAATCCATAGCTATAAGGATAATTTTCCTGGGCAAGATATTAAACCTTATTTATACGACATCCTTTTATTTTCAAGACAGGCCCTTTCTGAAAAACCAGAACTTTATATTAATTATCGACTCTGGAACCTTCAACATACGTCAAAAATGAAATCGGAAAATCAGGATATTATTGATCATATATGTGAGTTTTTTCAAATACCTCTCAACGAAAACATCGATGTAACTTTTAAAAAAAGTAAGAACATCATAGGGCGAATTTATTTTCATTTCGACTCAAGATTCAATTGGCCGAATATGAAAGATCCGGAAATCAGCGAGCACGGATTTTGCCATGCTCTCTCTCAGCAAATTGGAATTCATGCTGATGGAACAGTTATTCCTTGTTGTCTCGATAAAGAGGCAGGAATCCCACTAGGAAATGTATTAAAACAAAATTTTGAGGAGATCCTTCAAAACGA
>CAMAYW010000232.1 GCA_945862475.1 Bacteriovorax stolpii | reverse complement strand
AGAAGATTCGATACATCTTTGGAGTGCTAAAAAATATAGTCAAATGATGGGTAAGCCTTCCATCGATGCCACCGCCTATAAAGGGGCTTATTATAACTCTGAGGCAGATGCGAATTTTGCGCTCATAAAATATTCCGGAAATCCACTTGGGGAGCGCATCCCTACCATACCTTTTCACCGAGTGGTCGTGGGAAATTTTCCGAAGGGTTTTTTTAAAGATAAAATCATCCTCGTGGGCTCTCAGTACTTATCTAACTCAAGTGATTTTATCCAAACTCCTTTTGAAAAAGAGAATTCCAAAACACCTAAGTTGAGCGTGCATGCTGATGTTGTCGAGGCCCTGATCAATGAAAAAACGGTCTTCGAAGTTGATGAAGTCGTAACTCAGATTGCTGCTCTTTTAGTCGCCATTCTTCTCTCGTTTATTATATCCAGAGTTCAACCCGTCAAGGGGCTCATGATAACCATTCTTCTTATTATGGGGATTTTGTTATTGAGTTATCTCGCCTTTGTCACTTTTGGGTGGTGGATAAAATTATCACACTTAGTTTTAGCTATCTTTGTTGTCTATTATATTTGGGTTCCTTTTAGAGCGATTGAGGAATATCAGACTCGCTATGCATTCCAAGAGGAAACAAAATTATTAAAGCAAGTCGATAACTTGAAGCAAAACTTCATCTCTCTTATGAGCCATGATTTAAAGACTCCGGTTGCTAAAATTGCCGGAATTGCTGACATTCTTAAAATGAAATTTCAAAATACTCCTGAACAAACAGAGCTCATTGATAATGTTGTCAATTCCACGAAAGAGCTCAATAACTTTATCAATTCCATTCTTGATCTTACAAAAATCGAATCACAAAATTTAACCTTGGCGAAAGAATCGAAGGATGTGAATAAAATTATCGAGATCATTGTAGAAAAACTAGAGTTTGAGGCGAATGCCAAAGAAATGAAAATTGAAACAGATCTTTCGCCCCTGTATCCAATCCAAATTGATACGGTACTCATGAATCGAGTGATTTCCAACCTTATTGAAAATGCCATAAAATATGCTGGTCGCGGTAAGGCGATTGAAATAAAAACCTGGGATGATCCAGAATGGGTTTATGTTGAAATTAGGGATAATGGAGTCGGAATAGGGCCTGAAGATCTCGCCCATATCTTTGATAAATTTTATCGGGTGAAGAACGATCGAACTCACTCTATAAAAGGCTCTGGACTCGGACTTTATCTGGTAAAATATTTTATCGAACTTCATAATGGGGTCATTACTGCCACCTCTCAACCAGGTGAGGGGACATCGTTTATAATTAAGCTTAAGAATGAATAGGAGTTAGCGTATGCATAAGGTCTTGGTCGTTGATGATGATAAAGTTCTTCAACAGAACGTTAAACAGGCGCTTGAATATCATCATTTCGTGGTTGATGTGGCAGACAACGGTAAAGAGGCCGTAAACAAGACATACAGTCAAAAATATGATCTCGTCGTTATGGATGTGAATATGCCTGAGATGGATGGGATTCAGGCCCTCACAGAGATAAAAAAGAATGACCCATCGGTCATCGTCCTCATCCTCACGGCGTACTCAAATGTAACGGATGCAGTTCGTGCAGTTAAAGAGGGTGCGTATAATTATCTCGAAAAACCAATCAGTTCTGAAAATTTAGTCGCCCTGATTAAACGTGCCTTAAAGGCCCGATCAATGGTTGAGACGGTTGGATTCTCTTCTCCCACTCTCTCGATCGGTGAAACATCTGGATCAAAAGATAAGTTTGTTGGCGAATCAAATGCGATGAAAAAAGTATTTGATGTTATTTCAAAACTTGCAAAAGTGAATACCCCCGTTCTTATTCGAGGAGAGTCGGGAACAGGGAAAGAGCTTGTTGCAAAAGCGATTCATTATAATTCCCCAAGAAAAGACGAAAAATTCGTCACCATTAACTGTGGCGCGATTTCAGAAAACTTAATTGAGTCTGAATTATTTGGGCACGAGAAAGGGGCCTTCACTGGTGCTGATCAAAGAAAAATTGGAAAGTTTCAATTCGCTGAGGGTGGGACAATATTTCTTGATGAGATAGGTGATATCTCTGCAGCGATGCAAGTGAAGCTTCTTCGTGTACTCCAAGAAAAAACCTTTATGCCGGTGGGTTCCAACCGTGAAATTAAAGTCGACGTCAGAATCATTGCGGCCTCACACAAACCTTTTGAAGAGATGATTAAAGAAGGAACTTTTCGAGAGGATTTATTTTACCGTTTAAATGTTTTACCGGTTTATTTACCACCTCTTCGAGAAAGAAAATCTGATATTCCACATTTAGTGAATCACTATATTCAATATTTTAATAATGTTCACAATCTTAAAGTGAAAGGATGTGAGCCAGAAGCTATCGAGGTTCTTAGTAATTACTCATGGCCAGGCAATATTCGAGAATTGAGGAACATCATTGAGCATTGCTTTATTATGGAATCCTCTGACATGATCCACGCTAATTCCCTTCCCTCGATTGTATTTAAGGATAAGAAAAAAGCGGAATCTAAAGACGCCCATGCTGAGGACAGTGTCATTGATATCGAGGATATACAGAACTC
Source organism: Bacteriovorax stolpii (assembly GCA_945862475.1). GTDB lineage: Bacteria > Bdellovibrionota > Bacteriovoracia > Bacteriovoracales > Bacteriovoracaceae > Peredibacter. The sequence continues at coordinate 2,086 of CAMAYW010000232.1, read as the reverse complement.
TGTACTCGATCAACAGACAGTTCCACAGAAAACTGGAAATGATGTTCAATTCTCTTTTGGGGCCAAGCTTGGCGAGGGCGGAAAATTAGATTTTGCTGTTGCCAAAGACTTATTCGAGAGAGAGTTTATTGTTCAAGCGTTAAAGATCAATAAAGGTCGAATTAACCAAACGGCATTGAATGCAAATATTCCCAAGAAAACTCTTCTTAGGAAGATTGAAAAATATGAAATTAACCCAAAGGATTATTACTAAATGGCACGCTTTTGGAGTTTAAGCCTATTAATGGCATTTTTAATTATTGCAGATCAACTCACGAAGGGTGCGATTCAAAGTAGTCTCTACTATGGTCAAACCATCCCAGTGATCAAGGGCTTTTTTAGTATCGCTTATGTTAAGAATACGGGAGCAGCCTTTGGTTTTGGAGCGAATGGGCCGGATTGGTTTCGCCAGGTTTTTTTCTTGGGACTTCCTGTTTTATTTTGCGGATGGATTTTTTGGCTTCTCGTAAAAACGCTTAAGGGTCCTTTTTTCATTTCTCTAGCCTATGCTCTTATCATTGCTGGTGCGATTGGAAATCTTATAGACCGTTTTAGCTTAGGTTATGTTGTCGACTTTTTGATGTTTTATTGGAAAGACGAATCAAACCATTTCCCTGCTTTCAACGTCGCCGATAGTTGCATCACTATTGCAGCAGGGTTACTCATTATTGATTTCTTTTTGCAACTAAAGGCCAAAAAGGCTCCTGAGGATCATGCTTCCGATTCTGTATCAAAGCCATGATTTAGTTATTTATTCTTATCCGCTCCTCATGGGAATCGCCTGGGGAGTGGCGTATCAGATTTATTTCAATACTCCGGTTATTGTTACCCATTTCAAGTCCTCGCAGTTTCTTTTCTGGGGGCTTTTTATCGCATCTTGGATTGGGGCAAAAATTCTTTTTTACTGGACTTCGTCCCATGACCAAAACCTTCTGTCTCAAATAAGTTTTTGGACTGGCGGTGGATTAGTTTTTTATGGAGGTTTTTTAGCTTCCTTAATGTTTCTTTTCTTTTATAAAATGATTTTTAGGGAATTCAGCTGGGAAAGATTAAATCCTCTCTTGCCTGCTTTAGCAATTGGACATGGAATTGGAAGGATTGGATGCTTTTTAGCTGGTTGCTGTTACGGTAGACCCACAAAGATGATCTGGGGTGTATTTCTCCACGGACACTTCCGTCATCCGACTCAACTTCTGGAAGCCGTTGGGCTCCTTGGTCTGGGATACTTCTTACTAAAACTTAAAGACCAGACCAGCAGTCTTCTTTTAGCTTTCTATTTCATCATTTATTCTTTTCTAAGAATGTTTATTGAGGCCCTGAGGGGTGATGAGATAAGGGGAAGCTGGATGGGATACTCCCCCTCCCAATGGATCTCAATCACCTTAATTCTTGTGGGGGTGGGACTCCTTTTTCTTAATAAATCCAATAGATTAAAGTCACCCTAGAATTTCAATCAAGAATTTCATTCCAAATGCCGATACGATCCAAGGTCCTAAACCTAGGAGAGAGTTTTGAAGCTTGATGTAATTCAACCGAGAACTTTACGTTACAGAAATCATTATAAAATTTATCTCTTTGTCCTTTCGATAATATCCCTGCTTCTCTGCACATTTTGGTGGTTTAAATTTTCTGTCGAGGGCCAGAAAGTCATTTTTGATCACTATCGATGGGAAATGGGTTTTTCAATTTTCTTCTTCTTATCATTTGGTATTTTTTATTTCTACTGGGTTCGACCTAAGCTTAAAAAGTCGATTCAGGTTTTTCAGCATTCTCTCGTTATTTATGATGGATCCCTTAAGGAAGAAGTCAAATATGAGGAAATTGAATTTATCCAACTCGTTTGTTGGTCTATCTTTTTTATAAAAACGAAAAAAGGTGTGAAACACTATTTTCACTCTGGTTACGAGAGAGTTGATTATATTTGGGAAGGTCTTCACCAGGCTCGACCTGATTTATTCTCCTCAATTCAATATGAAGATTTCAGAATTAAGTTAGTTCAATATGACCATCATCAAAAGAGAAAAGAGTGGTTCTTTAAGCATAAAAT
>CAMAYW010000231.1 GCA_945862475.1 Bacteriovorax stolpii | reverse complement strand
TAGGGGATCTCGTGCATGACAAAACAACTGAAAATCAGGTCATATTTTTTAGATGATTTAAAGTGCTCCATGAATCCACAAAAAATCTCTTTAAAGTCGTTAGGATATGTTTCTTTAGCATAATCGAGGTAGCCCTTACCCGGTTCGAGAATATCCAAGTCTGTTTTTGGGTAAAGAAGCTTGAATTGATGGCCTGAGGTTCCTGAAGCTGCACCAAACTCTAACACTGAAGCATTCTCCTTCATGATAGGGGCGACGAAAGAGTAAGCGACTTTTCGCATGATGTGTCCCACACCCAAAAAAAGAAGCTCGATTTGGTGATCATATCGTGCCGCTGATTCGCGAGTAAAATATCCGTCCGTTTGAAAGTGATAATTTCGTTTAAAATAGTCTGGGCAATCAGCTGAATAAAGGACTTTCTTTATATCATGAGAATCCTTCTTACCTTTCCGGACGAGAAAAGTTTTTAGGTCTAAAAGAATAAGCTGAAAACGCTTTAAGTGAATAAAAAGAGGAGACACTTCACGACTTTTAGGAAAATTCTTTATGACAATTTTCCATTTGTCCAAAAGTGATTTGACCGCCTTATTTAATGTCTTTTTTTGGTTTCTACTAAGTTTCGGAAGCGGTTCTAGAGGCCAGCCAAGGATTTTGGAGATCAGGCGCATGAAATGATATTCAAATAAATAAAGAAAAAGCTTCATGTAAGTAAGAAACATCCCTAAATTCTAGGAGGAGACCCTCAGTCCGGCAAGAATGGTTATAAGAATAATAGTGCTTAAAACTCTTCTTCCCATGACTTTGAGCAGAATGTGAGATAATTTAAATTCTCATGCGACAAAGACTTAATCGAAAATTTCTATCATGGATCATTCATCACTCATTTGAGTTTAAATGGTACTATTTGGGTGCTTTTCTTTGCCTCTATGTCCTTCAACTATTTCAAAGTCAGATTCCAGAACGCATAAGACAACTTACTCAGTTAATGGGTAGTGATAAGTTAGGAAGTATTTCTGTATGGATTTTTGTGGGTCTTGCATTGGGAATACTTTTTTTTAGAACCTTCTCTCGTCTTTTATTTTTTTATCCAGCGAGAGTTCAGCAAAAACTTCTAAGGATGGAGCTTTTGAGTCTTTTAGAGAGTGTTCCTCCTTCTCGTTATAAAGAAAAAAATCAGGGTCAAATCTTTCAAATACTTTTTGATGACATAAACAATCTGAGGGCCTTTGTAGGATTTGGCCTACTTCAAATTGGTAATCTCATTATTGCTGCCTGGGTCTTAATTCCAAAATTAAATCAAACGGATGCCTATCTCTGGCCTGCTTTTTCTCCACTATTTGCGAGTGTTGGTCTCTTTACGATAATGACCTTTATTAACCAGCGTTTTTTTAAACGAATGATGGATAAGAAGGGAGAGGTTCAGCAATACATCATTGAATCCTATGAAGCAAAGCAGACCATTAAAAATTTCCATAGAGAAGACAATTTTATTAAAGGTTTTTTTAAAATATCGGGAGAAGAACTCTCACTTTTCTTTAAGTCCTCTATTGGTTTTGCAATTACTGGGCCCTACGTAAAACTTGGACTCGGGGCATCTCTCATATGGGCCTCATTACTTATTCGAAAGCAGGGTGGTAGTACTTCTGATCTTGTTTTCTTTTCCGGTTTTTTATACCTCTTCTTAGAGCCTGTCATGTTCATGTCCTGGGTTGCTGTCGTCATTTCTCAGGGATTGGCAGCGTGGAAGAGAGTTAAAGAACTTCATGGATGCTTAATTTCTCCCTCAATTGAAGAGAGTGAATTTCATCAGAAAAAAATCATTAATACGGATATCAAACTCAGCCTTTCCTTGAAGTTCTGGGAGAAAGAATGTGACTTCGTTTTTAATAAAAACAATTGGTCAACATTGGTTGGCGAAACTGGAAGTGGTAAGAGTTATGTTCTTACGAGATTGGCCACATCTTTAGTTCTTCATCAAGTGAAGGTGTCGATGGTTCAGCAGGAGCCATACCTTTTTAATGATACGATTAGGGAGAATATTTTTCTTGGGAAAAGACCTACCCAGCAAGAGATTGAAAAAGCCTACGAGTTGATAAAGATTTTTCAATTAGAAAACCTTGATTCATCAATTGAGAAAGTTCTCGACCTTGAGGTTGGAGAGAATGGAAAAAGATTATCTGGTGGGCAGATGAAGCGAGTGGCATTGATACGCTCTCTCCTGTCTGGAGCGGATGTCTTTATCTGGGATGATCCATTTTCATCTGTTGACATTATTTTAGAGAAAAAAATTATTACACGATTGAAATCTTTAGACGATTGGAAACATCATACGTTTATTATTTCAAGTCATAGGTTAACGACTGTTAAATTTACGGATGATATTATTTTTATTTCTCCATCTGCCGGGATTTTATTCCAAGGAAAGACAGAGAAAATACTTAAGGAAGACCATGTTATCAACTTCTTCAAAGAGCAAATGGTGGACCTACCTTTGGATTAGGTCTGAAATTTTTCTCATTGTTTTCATTCTTTTTAATATTCTCATTTCTGCTTTGAGTGGGTATTTCACTCCTAAGCTCATTAGTTCGTTTTACAAATCACTACATTCGACAGATGAATTTAATCATCAGTTATTTTTACTTGGCGTTTTATTTGTCGGGGAGTATTTAAATCGCTTCTTTTTTACGCTGAGTACTCATCGATATATTCAAATTCTTCTCAATCAGACGAGGTCCAAGAGTTACTCTCTTTGGCTAAATGCTCCTTTTAAAAGAAAGTCAAACAAGCAAGAGGAGTATCCTCTTGGAGAAGTGTTAGCACGGCTTATGAATGATACTGATGCCGTGAGAGAAGTTGTGAGTTCAGGAAGTTTCGCTATTTTTATTGATATCATTTTCATCCTTTCCTGCCTTATTAGCTTTTTACAATTAAATTCAAAAACTGGTTTGGTCCTTTTTGTAGCTGAAATCCTTGCCTGTTTTCTTCTCATAAGAGGAACGAAGGCCATGGCGAGTATCTTCATGGACGTTCGACGAATTACAGGGCACATGGCTAGAGTTGTGACGGATTTAACAAGTGGATTAAGAGAGCTCTTTTTTAGTCCCAATGATCATTATGCTTCTAAAAGGGGAGATAAAATTTTTGAGGAGTTTCTAAATAAGCAGCTCCATGCCAATATCTGGGATGCTGGTTATTATTCCGCTGCGGAATCTCTGTATCCAATATTAGTTGCACTTGTGATGTTGGTCGTACCTTACTCTCAGATTGTTGAAGTTGCGATCCTGGCGGCACTAATTGATCTAATTCAAAAATCGATTACTCCTATTAAAGATGTGGCATCAAAGATTTCAGTTCTTTCTAGAGCAAGTACTGGGATTGATCGTATTCATCAATTTAATGTGAGCTTCGATGAAAATTTATTTGAAAGAATGGATTACCGGCAACTTTCCGTGCAGCAAATGAAATTTAATTTACAAGAATTTCAATACGAGCAGGGCTTTAAGCTCGAGAACATTCATTTTGAAATTAAACGTGGGGAGATCCTCGGCATCCTTGGTGAATCCGGATGTGGAAAATCGACTCTTTTAAAATTACTTTCAGGCCAGTATCAAGCTTTTAAAGGTTCACTCAATGTGGATGAGATGACTATTAATCCTTCAAGTGAAAGTGAGCTTAGAAGTTTTTCATCATATGTAAGTCTTATCTCTCAAGATTCTCATGTTTTTTCTGAAACCCTGCAGTTTAACATAACCCTTGGGGATGAAAGTGGATTTGAAGATTTTTGGGCGATAGCTTCGAATTCGATACCTTATTTGTTAAAGTGGTCCTTAACTCCTAAGGATAAAATTTTCCCTAAATCTCTTTCTATGGGCCAGAAGCAACTCATATCGGGCCTTCGAGCCTTGTATTTAAAAAAGCCCATTATTTTAATGGATGAAATCTCAAGTGGTCTTGATTCAGATTTAGAGTCTGCTTTGAGGGATTTGATTCGTTTTTTTCAAATTCAGTCGATTACAATTATTGTGACTCATCGGCTGGAGACAATCCTTCAATCTCAAAAGCTTCTTCTCCTGGATAAAGGTAAGCTAGAGGCCTTAGGATCACCGATTGAGATACGCGACAATTCTAAGTATAAAGAATTTCTAGCTCATCTAAGGTAGTTGATCTTTTTCCTTTGTTTTTATTCTTGTTAGATTAAGTTAAGATAGCCCTGTTTAAAAACAGGAGATATTTCATATGAAAGTAATGACGGGTTTTTTGACCCTTGCTGTGATGTTAATGCTCGGATCTTGTTCAGAAACAAATAGTAAGCCTAGTTACTTATTTAAACCTGCGGCCAAAGAAGGTGTTGCAGCTAAAATTGGAGATCTTGAAATTTCAAATCAGGAATTACAAGATGGGATTGAGTCTGAACTATTTGAAGCGGAATCAAAAGTTTTTGAGATTAAATTTAATCGTCTCAAAGCTCTATTGTTGCAAAAATATATGGATAAAGATTCTCGTAAGCAAGGTTTATCGAACGATGAATTCTTAGAGAAGTATATTGCGAAAGATGTTGTTATTTCAGAAAAGCAAATTGATGCCTTTATCAAAGATCAAAATATTCCTGCCGAGCACATCAACCCTCAAGTGAGAGAGAAAATCAAGGGCTACCTTGAGATGGAAAGAAAAAAAGAAGCTGTTG
>CAMAYW010000230.1 GCA_945862475.1 Bacteriovorax stolpii | reverse complement strand
CTTGATGGTTTCGAGACGATTAAAAAGGTTTGTCTGTTTAGAGATAAGTTCCATCTTAGAAAAGAATTCCTGAGGTCTTTCCATGTAATCCCAAGTCGTTCTTAAAATAGCACAATCAAACTCTGACCAATCTGTATTTTTAGTCCAAGAAAGAGTGGTCACCTTGTGACCGTTCTTATTTAGTTCTTCTACAAGAAAATGATCGTCTACAACATGGCCATCTAGAGAATCACAGGAGAGTAAAACGATATTCATTTGTTAGTAATCTCCGGTCACGGCTTCGAGTGTATTTTTGATTTGATTATCTGACGTTACATTGTCTAAAGCATCTAAAATAATATCTGTGTCAAGTGTGACTGTTTTATCTGCGTCTACTACGAGTGTCCCTTCAAATTTAATTTTTATATTGTCTTGTGTACTGTAGGTCGTTACTCCATTGGTGAATGAAACACTTGGAGATGGAAAGCCATCGCAATCTCTTTCTAGGTCAAATTCAATCCTTCGATAAGTTCCTTCTGGAACTGAAACGGAAACAATATTTGTTCCAATAGGGTCTATCGTGACAAGTCCTAAATTGAGGTCAATGTTTTCCGCAGTGGAATCATCATTTTCAACTGGTTTAAAGCGAAGTCTTTTAAAGCATAAGTTTACAGTTCCTACGTTCGCATAGGCAGAAGAAATAAATGAATCTGAAATCTTTTTCATCCAGGCAAATGGTTGCTGATCTTTCATCCTCACATTAACTGTTTTTACTGGATTGCCCGTGGTTGTCCCACCTCCGCCACCTGCGCAGGAAACGAGAATGAGAAGTGAACCAAGAAGAAGTATCGTTTTCATTTATCCTCCGTAAGAGGAAATCCAATCAGGGCCATGTGATAGATCTCTTTAGCACCATTGGATTTTTCTGTTAGTTTAATAATTTTTTCAAGTGTTTCATCAAGGATATCTTTAAGCTCAGGTAATTGATCTTTAGATATCGTCATGGTCTGGCCCAGAATATGTCTCTTCTGAGATTCCACTTTATAGATAGATTCTACTGCCTTATTTAGGATTTGTTCATGAAAAGATGATAGGGCTAGTTTATATATATCGCCCTGACAGTCGAGTCGTCGAAAATTTCCATACTTAGAAAGTAGTTTGTGCTTATTAAGAAAGATCAATGCTTTTTTTATGTTATCAATTGAAACTTTGAATAGAAGCCTTTTTTGAATCCATTCGGGATCTTCTTGAAATTCAGGAAGATCACTCATTTCTCTGATGGCAACGTTCCACCATTTTTGAAGATATTTATAGGTAAGTACTTCTTGAGGTGATTTTTCCTTAAAGGATTTGAATCGACTCATGCCCTCTAGGGCCTCTCTTTTTTCTGAAGTGGAAGCGAACTCGAGGGCAATAATTTTTTTTAGCCAAGTGACTTCCTGAGGATTCCATTCAAAAACACTTGCCCAAGCTTCAATATTTTCCTCTGTGAGTTGTCTTTTGCCTGAGGAGATGAGGGAGAGAAGAGCAGGTGAGACATTTAATTTTTTTGAGAGATTTCTAAGTGAGATTTTTTTAGTTTTATACCAGTTAAGAAGATCGACTAGATAAACTTGAGCTTTTCTATAAGTAAAAATATCTGGTTTATCTAGTCGTTTTTTCATATATGCCTCTAATCTTACAGAGAACCACTTACACTTTCAAATACATCAGCCATAGAATCAGTGCCATCATAAGCATTGGCGGTATTTAAGATATCCTGTACACCAAGCTCTACAACTTCTGGTCCATTCACAACAAATACACCATCAAATTTGATCTTAATTTTTTCAGTCGTGCTAAAGACTCCAAAGTCATTGGAGAGGCTTAAGCTTTTTCCACTCGCACATGATGGCTCAAGATCAAATTCAATTCTATAGTATGTACCCTCAGGGACATTGACCGAACCAAGTAGAGTTCCAGAATCAGTGAGAGTTACTTCTCCGATATTGAAATCGATATTGTCTTCTTCATGTGGAGTAAGATCATCATCTCCAGATGTATGCGTTTCAGGATTGGAGTCATTTATATCTTTTTTAAAGCGAAGTCTTTTAAAGCAGGCCTTAAGCTCACTTACATTGGCATACGCACTAGGAATCAAGAAATCCATAACACTCGCTGTTGAGTAAGCACTTAAATTAATATTTACTGGATGTGCATTTTTAGATGATCCAGAAATTGGAGATTCATCTTGAACCTGACAAGATACGAGTGACAAAAGTAGAAGTGATCCAATCAATGATTTAATTTTCGTCTTCATATGTTTCCCCTAGTACCAAGTCTTAATTGTCCTGGTGATGTGATGATTATCGTACGCAACCGGACAAAAGTGAATAGTAATCATGCTTCTTGTAAACACTTACTGTAAAAAGTCTTTTAGATTCAATATTTTGACCACGGCTAACTATTTGGTGCGGGCATGAAATGTAAACATAGTGATAAGCTTTTATTATCAACTTGATGATATTTATATAATTTCTATTGTGAGCTTAAAGGGAGATAATCGTTTGTGAAATAAGGATGGATACCTATGATCATACATAAAGCTGAATCTAGAGGACAAGCAAACCACGGTTGGTTAAAAAGCTCTCATACATTTAGTTTTGCTGACTACTATAATCCTGGGCGAATGAATTTCGGAGCTCTAAGAGTACTTAATGATGATTTTATTGCACCAGGCATGGGGTTTGGGACTCATCCTCATAAAGATATGGAGATCATAACCATTCCTTTATCGGGGGCCCTTCAACATAAAGACTCTATGGGGAACACAGAGATCATTCGAAAAGGCGAAGTCCAAATCATGTCCGCAGGAACGGGGATAAGGCATTCAGAGTTTAATGCTTCTACTAAAGAAGAAGTGACCCTCCTTCAGATTTGGGTCTTTCCTGGTAGTGAAGGGATTACACCTCGTTATGAGCAAAAAGATTTTTCACTCATTAATAAAAAAAACAAGCTTCTTCCGATCGTGTCTCCCGATAGAAGAGAGGGGTCAGTTCTTATAAATCAAAACGCTTATTTCTATTTGGGAGAAATTGAAGCGGAGGCTTTCGTAACTTATAAAAAAACCTCATCCACTCAAGGAATTTATCTCTTTGTTATAAGTGGTGAAGTGATGGTGAATGGGACTCTGTTGTCCTCTCGAGATGCCGCAGGAATTGACGCTCAAGATGAGATTTCACTTAAGGCCCTCTCTTATTCAGAGATCCTCCTCATGGAAGTTCCACTTTAGGGTTGAGGGACATGATCGAGTAGTACAGTGATTCCGTTATTTCTGGCACATCCAGCGCAGCAGTAGAGATCCTCACCATTTTCTAATCCGTGTCCAATAATCTGTGTGCCACAACTCGAACAAACGGGTGCGAGTTTTCCAATGGCACATTCAAAACAATCAAATGTATAGCTTCGATTATTCAGGATAACCTTGAATGTATTATGATAGGCGTTTCCACATTGATCACATCTCTCCATTAGGCCCTCCTTGAAGGTCGTAATGGGTTTAAGCAAATCATGGGCCACGAGTAGTTGACTGTCACTGTCGAGATTTTCGTATCTTTTTAGTATTTGCTAAAAAAGTCGATAAGATCTGTATGAAGTTTCTTATGATTTCATTCTTGTGGATGAATTTTTTTGCCTTGGCAGAGACTGATCCCTGCAAGCTTAATTTCAAGAATTCAGATTGTCAGTTTAGGGTGCGCTATTCTCTTTCTGGTCAAATTGATATGCATGGAAAAATGTCTCGTCCAGAGTATTCCACCTTCGTTAATAATTATTATAAAAAATATGGCATAGAAGGTTTTTTATATAAAGAAAATGAGCGCTCGACACTTTTCGAGTATGCCTTCTCAAACTGTGAGAATGAGCCTTTCAAACATAAATTACTCAACAGCTTTTCTAAGGGCAGAGTTGTAGATGGCAAGAATGTTTACCAATTGGTATTGCCAGACTTTGTTCTCGCTTCAAAAGATGAACTTGGGAATTTCATTTTTAGTTTAAATGTACTTTTCCCTGAAAAGGATAATGAGAATCTCAAAAAATCAAATGAACTCTTTGGCCTTCCTTGGGATGATCCATCATTCTTAGATGGATATCTTGATATCATTAAAAAAACCATTGTTGAGATTGATAGGAAGAATGAATTCTTTAAAAGCTCTGAATATGGTGTTGAAAAAGAAAAACTGCAAAAAATCCTAGATCGCCTAAGTCCTATTGCACAAGTTTCAAAAGAGGTTTGTGCCTATACGAAAATGGAAGAGATTGAATCAGTGAAATTAAAATATAAAGAACTTTTACAAAGTTCTCAAAAAAATGTCATTGGTTGTCTTCTAAAAAATGAACAGTGTGAAATTGCCGGATCTCTCATTAACTCGGGTGATTATCCTTCTGATAGGCTGAGTGAATATTTTGATTCAATTATTAAATTAAAAAATTCCAAGGCATGTGTCGAAACATTGAAGTCTATTTTTATGACGATGTTAAGAAACGGAAACCCAATTACGACAAATCCTAAATACACGAGTGTCGGTATCTTAAAAGATGTAACTAAATACTATCAAAAGTATCCCTTTGATGATCAATATCTTTGTGGCCCGGAGTATGTAGTTAAGCGTAATAATCTGGATGACTTCACGGAAAATTTACAAAAAATCATGGAGTTTCAAGGCCGAGAGCTC
>CAMAYW010000229.1 GCA_945862475.1 Bacteriovorax stolpii | reverse complement strand
AAGATTTAGAAAAAAAGTTACAGCTTTTAAATTTTTCTGGAAGGCTACATACGTTTAGTGGGGGACATGAGATACCCCCTTCAGTTATTCATGAAGTCAAAAATTTTCTAAATGAAGTAACTAGTGCTTAATGAGCATCTGAACAGCTTTCTCAGTGGAAATTGAAAACCGCCCCCTGATTGATTCAAATGATTTGTTAAAATTTAATCCTCTAAGACCAAAATTAGCGCCACAATAGCCAGCAAAGATATCTTTTACTTTGTCAGTATCATTCAATTTTAATGGATCCAAAAATAAAAATCTGTAGTCATTTGCTGATGTTAGAAACTCGTAGGTGAGTGTAAGAAGAAGAGGAGCGATAAATGCAAACTCATCTTTTGTTCCCCCGCTCTTAAGAGAATTGCTAATAAACATGGGAACGTAGTAGTGATAAATACCTTTGCTCAAATGATCACGAATCTCCTTGGGATAAAAAACGGGTTTATAAAGATCATCCGATGCATCTAGAATTAAGTTAAAAGTATCTATAACTCGACTTAATAATTCCTTATTCTCAATAAAACGCACTCCACCGCTTAGAGATGTATATTCCAAATAAGCTAAGTGAAGTTTTTGAATCGAAGTATCCTGAAAAAAAGCAGCAATCACAAGTGACGAAAGATAATCTGTTTTAAAATGAGATTTTGTAAAGGTCCAGAGGTTGAAGTCTTGGTTGTTTCCAAGCAGATACAGAGAAAGTTCCTCATTGAGTTCTTTTAAATATTGGGTTGTCTTTTTAGTATTAAGAAGAACTAGGAGATTACTTTTAAATGCAACAAAAACAAAAGAACTTGGCGACCAATTGTCGTTAGGTGAAGTGATATTATCCGTTAAAATAATATCAAAATCCAAAAGCGTAACCATTTTGGCAACCGCTTCCTTGCATGGGTTTTTTTTGTCCTGAGGCATGTATCGTGAACATCGGTTTGATAAAACTGAGTAAAGCGCTAAGTCTCGTATCTCTTTTTTACCAGTCAGAAGTTTTAAAAATTGCTTTGCTTGACTTGGGGTCCCACTGGTTTGGGCCAGAGAAATCGAAGATATCAAGATAGAGATTAAAAAAAGAATGATTTTTTTCATGTATCTAACGGTGCTTTAATTGATCTCTTTGGTCAATCGGAAAAATCTAAATATTGCATGGTGTAATAAACTTAACTCATCAAATTTCTTGGTTTTAGATTTTCACAAAAAGTAAGTGTTGCCTTATACTATTTCATAACATTAACCCCCTCGTTTTTATAAGAGTCCCATTATGACTATTTCACAAGATTTTTCTTACGTTTCATCCTCTGATAATTCTTTTATTGATGGTCTGTATTCTGACTTCAAAAAAAATCCAGATTCTGTTGATGGTTCTTGGAAACAGTTTTTTAAAGGGCTTGAGTACGGATTGGCGATTCCTTCAGCCGATTCGGCTACACCTTCTCAGGGTGTAAGTACTAATCTTTCAAAAGAGTTTAAAGTTTACAGATTAATTGAGGCCTATAGAGCAAGAGGACACCTCATCTCGACAACAAATCCAATCAGGGAAAGAGTCAATCGTTTTCCAAAACTTGATTTGGAAGATCATGGATTAACGAGTGTGGAACTTGAGGAGAGTTTTGTTATCAGTGAAATTGTTGGTCTCAAAAATGCTAAATTAAAAGATGTGATTTCACATTTAAAGTCTATATATTGCGGAACCATCGGTGCTGAATATATGCACATCAATGATACTGAAATTAGAGATTGGTTTCAGCAGAAATTTGAATCAAATTCCGCAGCGAAATCTTTTGGTATCGATAAAAAGAAAAGGATTCTTACAAAACTGAACGAAGCTGTAGCTTTTGAGAATTTTCTACACACAAAATATGTTGGTCAAAAAAGATTCTCCCTTGAAGGGGGCGAAAATACGATTCCTGCCCTCGATGCTATCATTAATACTTCTGCTCAACATGGAGTCGAAGAAGTTGTGATCGGCATGGCCCACAGAGGGCGATTAAATGTTCTAGCAAACGTCATGGGTAAGACTTACGAATACATCTTTAATGAGTTTGAAGGCCAAGCGACTCCTGATCTAACTATGGGAGACGGAGATGTTAAGTACCACATGGGCTACTCCTCTCAGGTAACGACTTTCGGCGGACAAAAAGTTTATTTAAAACTTATGCCAAACCCTTCCCATCTAGAAGCTGTGGATGCTGTCGTTCTTGGTTATACAAGAGCTCAAGGGGATACGCTTTATAACGAAGATCCGAAAAAATTATTACCAATTATTATCCACGGTGATGCAGCTGTCGCTGGTCAAGGGATTGTGTACGAAACAGTTCAGATGTCTGGACTTAAGGGCTACAACGTTGGTGGAGCGATCCACTTTGTGATCAATAACCAGATTGGATTTACAACTGATTTTGATGATGCGCGCTCATCCATTTATTCAACAAGTGTTGCGAGAGTGCTTGAGACACCAGTTCTGCATGTCAATGGAGATGATGCTGAAGCCGTTGTTTATGCTGTTGAGTTAGCGACTGAGTTTAGATCAAAATTTCATAAAGATATTTTTGTTGATATGGTTTGCTACCGTAAGCATGGGCATAATGAATCTGATGAACCTAGATTTACGCAGCCTAAATTTTATAACCAGATTTCAAAGCATTCAAATCCTCGTGAAGTCTATAAAGATAAACTCATTGAAGGGAAACAAATTGAAGCTCAATTAGCGGTTCAGATGGAAGAGCAATTCAAAAATCTTCTTCAAGATCGTTTTAACATGGTGAAACAGAATCCTCTTCCATATCTCTATCAGAAACCTGAAGAGCAGTGGAAATCATTTCGTAGGTCTAATCCAAAGGATTTTGATTATTCTCCAAAAACATCAGCCTCAAAAGATATTCTGGAGAAAACTCTTAAGGCGTTAACGACTCTTCCTAATGGTTTTAAGCCAATTCAAAAAATTGATAAGCTACTTGAAGAGAGATCAAAGCGTTGGAATGATGATCAACTTGATTGGGCGATGGGGGAACTCATGGCCTATGGATCCCTTCTTCAGGAAGGAATTAGCGTTAGGATGTCTGGCCAAGACTGTATTAGAGGGACATTTTCACACCGTCATGCTGGAGTCGTGGATGAGAACTCCAATACGAGATATCTCTTTTTAAATAATTTTGCCGAGAAGCAAGGAAAGTATAAAATTTATAACTCTCTTCTTTCTGAGTATGCGGTTCTGGGTTATGAGTATGGATACTCACTTGGGTCTCCAAGCTCTCTCAATATCTGGGAAGCTCAGTTTGGTGACTTCGCTAATGGTGCTCAAACCATTATTGACCAGTTCATTTCCTCTGGAGAGTCAAAATGGCAGCGTCAATCTGGTGTTGTGATGATGCTTCCTCATGGTTATGAGGGGCAGGGGCCAGAGCATTCGAACGCTAGACCTGAGAGATTTCTTCAATTAGCAGCAGAGTGGAATATGGTAGTGGCGAATCTTACGACACCTGCAAATATCTTCCATATCCTTCGTCGCCAAGTGAAGTGGGATTTTAGGAAGCCACTTATTATCTTCACGCCAAAATCTTTACTACGTCACCCGGATTGTATTTCATCTGTAAAAGACCTCACTGAAGGATCGTTCCAGGAAATCATTGATGATTCATCAGTAAATCCTAAAGATGTTAAACGCCTCATTATGTGTACGGGTAAAATCTTTTACGATCTAAAAGCAAAACAACTTAAAGATAAGCGTAAGGATGTGGCGATTGTCCGTCTTGAGCAGCTCTATCCAATGCCAGAGGAGCAGAGTTGGAAGCTTATTGAAAAATACAAGAATGCCGAGAAAGTTTGGGTACAAGAAGAACCAAAAAATATGGGCGCATTTACTTTTTTACGCCGTTACGTTCAATTTGATGAATTCAAATTAATTGCTCGTAAATCATCTGCTTCTCCTGCGACAGGATACGCAAGTGTTCACGCTCAAGAGCAAGCTAAAATTGTGAATAACGCATTTTCTGAAAAAATTGAAACAGTTTAATAGATATTAAAAGGATTAGTTATGGTTGATGTAAAAGTACCGAGTGTTGGAGAGTCTATCTCAGAGGTCACCATTGCAAGTTGGATTAAAAAAGATGGAGAAATGGTTAAACTAGATGAGGCCATTTGCTCTATCGAATCAGATAAGGCAACACTTGAAATTTCTGCGCCAAAAGCCGGGAAACTAAAAATTCTAGTAAAAGAAGGCGAGACTGTTGCGATTGGAACTAAAGTTGCTGAGGTTGATGAGACGGCAACTTCTTCTGCGGCTCCATCTCAAGAAACGAAAGTGGCTCCAAAAGAAGTTCCTGTAAGTCATACTGATACTAAAAATTTTCCTTCACCAGCTGCTCAAAAGATTCTCTCTGAAAAAGGGATTGATTCAGCTTCTATCAACGGCTCTGGAAAAGATGGTCGTATTACTAAAGGCGACGCCCTAGGAGCGCAACCTGTAACAAGTCCCTCTAAACCAACTGGCGAAGAATCTGTTCTGAAGACATTGGCACGCGAAACATTTTCTTCTTCATTTTCGCGTGAGGTTCGCCGTGAAAAAATGACAGGACTTAGGAAAACAATCGCCTCTCGTCTTGTGGCAGCGAAAAATACGACGGCGATGCTTACGACTTTTAACGAAGTTGATATGTCTGCAGTTAT
>CAMAYW010000228.1 GCA_945862475.1 Bacteriovorax stolpii | reverse complement strand
CAAAAATGTAATTTTGAACCTGATAATAATCCTTGGAGAAATCCAGCAAAAGAAGTTGGTATGGCGAGTTTGCCAAGTGGTGACGTGCTTCACCATAAGTTTGGAGTGATCGATAATAAAACTGTCATTGTCGGTTCTCAAAATTGGTCTGATGCGGCCAACTATATCAATGATGAAACCCTAATTGTTATTGAAGACGCCACTATCGCAGGGCAGTTTACTCAAGAATATAACCGAATAAAAAAGACGGCAAGACTTGGGCCCACGACTTGGTTAAAAGACCAAATCAAAAAGCAAGAAGAGGCCTGCGTCTATCTTGGTCGCTATTAATTCCTTTTTCTAACAATTTTGAGTTATAATTTAGACTCTGGAAACCTATGGAAGGAGTTCTCTTGAGTCGCGAAAGATCCAAAGGGATTGTTGGCATTTTTATTCTTGTCACTGTCCTCTTTTTTATTTTTATTATTTTTGCTTTTTACACTGTCTCTCAATTGAAGGAGTCCACTTCAATGGGAGAGGGACTCTTGGATAAGTCTAAGAATTCTCCTATCGCAGTCATCTCAATCGAAAATGAAATCATGGAATCGAAAAAAACAATTGAGATGCTTCTTGCTGCTGAAAAAGAAAAAGACATTAAGGCGATCATTCTAAGGATTGATTCTCCCGGAGGAGCAGTGGCGCCGACTCAAGAAATTTACGAAGAAGTTAAAAGAATTGATCAGGTGAAACCTATTTACGCCTCTTTCGGAACTGTTGCTGCTTCAGGTGGATACTACATAGGCGCAGCTTGTAGAAAGATTTGGGCTAACGCAGGAACATTAACCGGTTCAATTGGTGTCATTATGCAAATGGCGGATCTTTCGGAGTTATTTAAGTGGGCAAAATATAAATCCGAAACGATTAAGGCCGGTCGTTATAAGGATATTGGAAATCCTGCTCGCCCAATGACGGATGAAGAGAGGATGTACTTAAATAATTTATTGGCGGGAACTCATAAACAATTCATGGATGACATCTCTGCAATTCGTAAGGATCGTCTAAAAAAAGATATTACTGAACTTGCGCAAGGACAGATCTTTCATGGAACTGAAGCAAAAGAATTTGGTCTTGTTGATGAAATTGGAAGTCTTTGGGCGGCCGGTAGATCTATTCATAAAGATTTAAAACTCAAAGGTGAGTTTGGTTTACGTTTCATTAAACCACAAAGGAAAAAGTTTTCTCTTTCTGAATTTCTTCAAGAAGGTGAGGATGCACTTTCTTTAATTAAAACGAAATTAGAGCCTAAAACAGCGCCTGCGTACAAATTTCAACTGTAAGGGATTTTAGTGGACTACGCCTTTCTATTGGATTGGGGAAAGAACCATCTGCTGACAATCGTAGCAGTCGTTACGACTTTGGTTCTGCTTTATCACTATGTCATTGAGAGAGATAAAGGTGTAAAGCTTTCCAAAAAATATCGAAACAGTATTTTTGAAGCCCAGTCTCGTATCTTTTTAAATGCCACACAATATTTGATTGAAGGTAACAAAGATCTCGCCATTAAAGAATTCTTGAATGCAGTTGATCTTAATAGAGAAACAATTGATACCTATTTCGCCCTTGGTGGTCTTTTTAGGTCTAATGGAGAAATAGAAAAAGCAATTTCGATTCATCGGTCTTTAATCGCAAGAGAAAGTATATCTGAGTCCACTCGCTTGATGGCGCTAAAAGAGCTTGCCCTTGATTTTGATAAGGGTGGATTTATCGATAAGGCGATTGAAACATATAAAGATGTTTTGAAAATAAATCGAGATCAGCAGGATGTTATTCACTCACTTTGTCGCATTTATGAAGACATTGAAGATTGGGATCAAGCGTACAACTACAGAATTATGCTCTCGAAAGTTGGTCAGGAGAACCAGTCAGAAACGATTTCTCATATTCTTGTTCAAAAAGCGAAAGCTCTCTTTGATAAAGGTCAATTCAAGGCGTGTGCAGAAGAGCTTGAAGATGCTTTTAGATTTGCTCCGTCTGTTTCGGCTAAGATCCTTCGACTTAGGCTTTTTTTAGTTTTAGGAAAAATGGAAGATGCCAATGGGTTGTTGATGGAATTATTGAAAGAGCATCCTATGTATGCAACTTTCATTTTTGTCTCTCTAGATCAGTTTAATCCCAAGTTGCAACAGCTTGATCAGTATAGAGAAAGACTTAATCAGCTTAAAGATTATTTCTTAGGGATCAATGATATTGATCTCATGAATTCTCCTTCCGTTGTTTTATCGAAAATTCGCCTTTTAAAAGATTTGAAAAAAACCAGTGATGCTTTTCATCTACTTGATGATTGGATGAAAAATCAAGGTCAGTCAGATGTTTTAAAAATTGAGTATATTAAAATTCTCATAGAAATTGGAAAGACTGAAGAAGCCTTGTCTCAAACAAAAACATTACTCAATAATCTACACAGTTCTCTCACAAGGCATTATTGCTCTCAATGTGGCTATAATTCGGATGAGATCTTTTGGCGATGTCCTCAATGTCACAGCTGGGAGACGATTCAATTTAGGTGGAAGGTCTAGATGTGGTGGCTACTTCTATTTCCATCATTGTTATTTGCTGAATCAAATTCAACAGATGAAAGAGTAGTTGGGACTTTCTATTTTAATCCGATGTTTGGACATGTTCATCAATCGGCCCTAAGAACTTCTGCAAGTTTAACAACCATACAATGTTCGCACCCAGTTAAGGTTATTGAGAGCTCAAAAGTTTCAGTGAGTAAGGAATGGGCCTATGTCCAGGTTGCAGACCATAGGGGTTTTATTAGAAAAGAGTTTTTAACAGTGAAGAGACCAGAGTGTTTTCAAGGTAAGTATCCAAGATTTTTTGATGCCTTTAATTTAGATCTCTCCGAACTCTATTACTGGGGTAGATTAAACGATCAATTTATCCAAGGTGAAACGAGGGTAAAGTAAAATGAAAATTCTGATACTGATTTCTTGTTTAATATCTCTTCCCATCTTGTCTCAAACTGAGAAGCTTCAGGAAGAAAAAGAACTGGAAGTGGTAAACTTTAATAGTATAAAAAAAATACTCATCCAGGACGGGCTTTCAGAAGCAGCTAAGAAGAAAGAAAAACAGGTTCAAATTTTAAAAAAAGAACAGGCCAAGGTCGAAACTGGTAGATTCATGTATCCAACAGAATCTGAGATATGGGGATTTACCACTGAATATTGGCTTATTAAAAATGCACAAATACTAGATTGGGATTTTGAAAAGCCTGATTACGGGATTGATAAAAGTTTTAGAACTCTGATGCAAGATTTGGGATTTTATCAAAAAAAGTTCAAAATTCTTTTGGTTAATAGTCCTAATATTGTTCGAGCAGCATTGCCTGGAAATGAAGAGATCGTTTTAATTATTTCCGTTCCTTTTATTCGGATGATGGATTTATCTAAGCTTGAGATTTCATTGATGCTTTTTGAGGATTTTTTAAGACTGGATTTGGGATATTTCAAGAAAAGTGTAGCTACGGAAAAATTAACAAAAATTGCAGGTTCAAATTTTCAGGGAACTAAGCCTGACATCTCTTTTGTGGAAGAATTGCTCAAAAATTACAGTTCTCAAATAAACGAAAAAGGTTACAGCTTTCAACAAATGTTTGAAGTTACAAAAAAAATGGACGCTTATTTAAAATCAAATCCAGAGCTTTGGAATGCTTATTTTAGGCTTCTTGGTAAGATGGATCGTTTCTTAAAGACAAATATTCAGTTCAAAGATTATATTAAGCTTTATCCATCTCCTGAAATGCAGGTGAAGTGGCTCAGCCCAGATGAAAAAGTGTTGTGATGTTTGATAATTACTTGTTTAAAAATATCCGTTATTATGCTTCCTTTCAGATGTTATTTGTTATTATCTTTATTCTCTTAAGTTCATCAGGTGTCTTTTTTCACTTTCTACTGAATCATGAAATTTCGATAGTCGAATCATGGTTACATAATAATCATTGGGAAATTCTTATTATTTCAAAATCTCTATCACTTTTGATGATCAATCGTTGGTTTAGAGTTCGTTTGTATGAGATGAAAACGGTAAAGCAGCTGGCAAAAGAATTAATCAAGTGGCCGGAGCATAGAGCATTAGTGATTTCATTTTTTATGGTAATTAGTTACCTTGCTCTTTCTCAAACAGAATTTGCTAAGCAAAATTTGGGTTACTGGTATTACTATCTGACTTCTTTTTTTGGATTATTTTTATTTTTTGGTATTGAATTCATTGTAATTGCTTATCTGAATGATGTTTTAAATCAAGATGAGGATGTTTCCACATTCTGGCTTGGATTTTTCTATACGGTCTTTTTCTCAATAGGCTTCAGGCTTTGTGTACCTGATTACTATAATTTATTAAGTTATGTCGTTTTCTGTTTCACGGCCCTTTTACTCCTTAGTGGAGAGGCATTTAAAAATTGGAGTAATGTCATTTGTCTGTTAGTTATCTTTGTTGCCCCTATGGGGTCTTTTTTTGGACTTGATCCTGTTTGGGGTGACGATTTTTCACCCTTTAGCATTAAGAGTAAACTTGCAATCCCTTTTCTAGCAGTTATTTGGATGGTATCTTTTTCTTATTATAAATATCGCGATCAAATAATTTCGGGAGCACGAAAATTCGTGCGTTGAGGTCAAAAAATGCATGGTTTAAATATCTGGCAAATTCTTTGGGAATCTGGTGTTGTC
>CAMAYW010000227.1 GCA_945862475.1 Bacteriovorax stolpii | reverse complement strand
CCCTTTCCATGAATTCCTAGCATATTAGATATGATGACATGAAAGGCCCCTGCATTAACGTCTCTACAGTCATAAGACTCTGCTAAATCTTCCGGAGGATAATTTCTATCTGATGGATTATCTCTTTCATCCGCTTCGCCCACGACTTTACCTCTTACCTTACATCTTTTTCCAGCAAATCCAAAAATTTCGCCCGAGTAGTTGTAGGCTTCATGCATGGCAAGTAATGCCTTCACATCAGATGCTCCGATGGGAATTTTGAGACCAGATTTATTTGAATAAATAACCCGATCAGGTTCAGGATAATTGATGGCCGCTTGAGACCAGCCATGGCAAATTCCCTCCCACCACAAATCGCGGGAAGTATAAAGGCTTAGGACTTTTCGGGTTAAAGTATAGCTATAATCATCATTTGAAATATCATAAAGCTCTGAAGGAGATAGTTGGTCTATTTGATCAATGGTCATGCTTCTTAATTCGCTTAGGGAATGGAGTTTATATTTAAAAGGTTGAGGATCCGGATGATTCCAGCGGTAAGCAATGCCACCTTTATTTGATGGCCAGAAAGATTCAGACCATGAGAGACGATCATCTGCGAGGCGTCCACTTCGAGGAAGGATGTTAAAATTAAGAAACAAATTCACTCCTGCCAATCTATTAAAATTTGCGGGGTGGGAGGAGCGATCAAAGGGTTCGGCCTTTGCGAAAAAAGAGAAAAACGTCAGGAAATAAAGAAGCATCATAGGACCTCCTAAAAAACATGACGAAAATGTAGTGCTTTACTATTCGCTTTAACAAGGAAGAGACTGACAAATTAAAGATATTGATCCAACCTCTTGGTATTAATTATTGACGCTTAAGAACCTTTTCAAATTGAACTTTGTAATGATCCTTAAGGTTATCAAAATTTATCCACTCATCACAATGATGCATGAGTTTTGCCGATGAAAGATCATTTTTTAAGTTTATTAATAATTCTTGAAGATTGTTTGATTTAAAAAAAGAATGTTGAACAATTTCATAAATGCTTTCTCGGCTTTGAGAAGGATTCAGTTCAATCAATTTATGGAGAACAAGACTAGAGTAGATCTTTTCGCTCTTTTTTGCTTTTGATTCTACTTTCTCACGATCAATAACAAGGTTTTCGATAACTCCTTTCATCCTTCGTACACTATAAGAAAGAAGTCCAAAATGATCTGGAAAAATCATTCGTTCAACACTAGAGTGAGAAATATCTCTTTCGTGCCAGAGAGCACAGTTTTCTAAGAATGGAGGAAGGTGCGATCTTAAGAGCCTTGCAAGGCCAGTTATATTTTCTGAAGAGATGGGATTTTTCTTATGAGGCATGGTTGAGGAACCTTTCTGGCCTTTAGAAAAACCTTCTCTTACTTCATCAATATCTGAGTGCTGAAGAAGTCTAAGTTCAGTCGCCATTCTTTCTAGAAGGGAGCCAATAAGTGCTCCAGTTGAAATAATTTTGGCATATTGATCTCTCGGAATAACTTGAGATGAGGTTTTTTCAACCTTGAGACCCAATTCTTTCAGTGTCTCTTCTTCTTCTTCCGGTGACACGATGGTGTAGTTCCCTACAGCGCCTGACATTTTTCCTGTCAGAGCTAAAATGTCCTCATTCCATTCTTGGATTCTTCGTTGAAGCTCTGACTCAAAAGAACAAAACTTCTGACCAAAGATCATCGCTTCTGCTGATATTCCATGACTTCTTCCAAGACAAAGAAGATCACTTGTTTCATGCATTTTTATTTTTAAGACAGAAGAAAGAGAGGCCAAATCGGCCCGAACGATTTTCATACTATCTTTAATCATTAGAGCATGGGCCGTATCAATAATATCAGACGAAGTGATGCCATAATGAAAGTAACGTCCAAGCTCTGAAGGAAACTGTTCAGTTATACTTGTACAAAAAGCAATCACATCATGATTGGTTGTTTTTTCAATTTCAGAAATTCGAACTGGGTTAATTTGAGCATTCTTTAATTTATCCGACACTCCTGACTGAACAAGCCCAGTTTTTTCAAGAGTTTTTAAATGAGCTAATTCTACTTTTAGATAGTTTTTGAATTTATTAACTTCGCTCCAGATTTCAGCAATTTCTTTTACTTCATATCTACTAATCATATTACATCTCTTATATGAAAATAATTTCGTCTTTTAATTCCCCGGGACCATATTCAGAAACTTTCCCGCCAAAGTCCTTAAGTATTTTTTGTTCAAAACTTTCAATGCTCTTTATGAACCCTAAACACATATTTCCTTGTTTGAAATGGACTCTCATGATGCTGACTAACTCATCAAGTTCTTCTTGGGTAATTTGAGACTTTAATTTTTCATCGACGAGGACCATAATTTTTCTCTCAAGAAGAGAAACCATAATCATCGCTGAGACTTTATGCTCTACCTTTGAAGTTCCAAATTTGTGAAAGCATTCAATAGATTTTTCATAGCACTCACGATCAACTTCTAATGGGTTTAGTGCCCACTTTTTTGCTGAATCAAAGCCACCTACCCAAACACACAGGGGAGTGAGGACTAGAAAAATGCCAGGCCAGTAATAACTATGGTGAAATTCAAAATATAAACTAAAAATGAAAATAGCGATTAAGGCAGAGTAAAATCCAAATCTCCACGAAGCAGCTGGGTATGAGTCAGAAGACTTTGCGACTACCACAAGTAATTCACAACCTGTGTTCGTTTCAAAATCTTTTATCTTATTCTCTACAATTTTTACATCTTCTTGATTAAGCATGATTTTCATTACCAACTCCCTGATGAGCCGCCGCCGGAAAATCCACCGCCGCCTCCGCTCCAGCCTCCGCCGCCACCGCCTCCGCTCCATCCTCCGCCGCTACGATAAGAATGACCTCCACCGTAGCCTCCACCACCACCTGTTCCTAAGAAGAAGCCAAGCCCCCAAAAGAATAAAGCAAGTATAAACGATGATGTAAGGATGAAAACAATCACGGCAAGAAAAATTCCAGCGACAGCTCCTCTGACGTTCGCTTCTGCACCTTGGTTAAAGGCTGAACGTAAGGCCGAAAAAAGAATGATCAAAGCTAGAATCATAAGTGTGCTTGGGTTACCAATCCTCGCTCCACTTCTTCTTTTGATATGTTTAACTCCCTCTTGCACTGACTGGATGTTAAACTTTTTAGCAATATCTCCTAAGAAAATGGCCAAACCGTCGTGAAATTGTCCTCTCTTAAAATAAGCGGGGAAGATATTTCTGGTGTATTGAGCTGTCTCGTAGTCAGTTAAGTCACCTTCTAGTCCACTTCCGACTTCAATTCTGACTCCTCGCTCTGCTTTAGAAATAACAACGAGTAGTCCATTGTCTTTTTCTTTCGTTCCAAGCTGCCATTTTTCGGCCACTTTAATTGAGAACTCTTCAATTGAGATTCCCTGCAAATCTGGAACGGTAAGAATGGTAATTTGTGGACCATTATGAGTATTGATCTCATAGCATAGTTTCGAAAGATCTTCTCTCTCGCCCTCTGACATGAGGTTCGCCAGATCCATAACTGGAGAGCTAAGATTAGGAAGCTGTAATTCAGCTCCCCAAGTTGACATTGAAAATAGAAATAGAATTAAGAGTAAACTTTTCACTAGAACTTAACTTCTGGAGTTTTTCTTTCTTCCTCAGTCGCAGTGAATTGAGGTTTCGGATTAAAATGAAACATTACTGAATTCGTAATACTTGTTGGGAAAACGGTCACAAGATTATTAAACTCTTGAACCGCCGAAATATAGCGTGCTCTTGCAACGGTAATTCTATTTTCTGTTCCTTCCAATTGAACTTGAAGGCCTTGGAAATTTTGGTTTGCCTTTAAATCAGGGTATCTTTCAGAAACTACAAGAAGTTTTCCTAAAGCTTGCGAGAGACCAGTTTGAGCTTCTTGAAATTGTTTCATCTTCTCTGGAGTAAGTTTCGTTGGATCAATCGTTATTGCTGTAGCCTTCGCTCTCGCATTCACGACACCTTCTAAAGTGTCTTTCTCATGAGCAGCATAGCCCTTCACTGTATTGACTAAATTAGGAATAAGGTCAGAACGACGTTTGTATTGATTTTCAACTTCGGCCCAAGCAGCATCAACACTGTTGTTTGCCTGAGGAATTGATTGAATTCCGCATGATACTAAAAAGAATGAACCGATAATGAGAGTGATTAATGATTTCACCTGTAGCTCCTGAATAAACAGTTTAAAAAAGAAAAACCCAAAGTATGTTTATACTTTGGGTTTAATTCTGTTTAAATCAAGTGCTTATGGCAATGAATTATTTAAGACCAGCAACAAGCTTTGTAAGACGAGAAGTCTTACGAGCAGCAGTTTGCTTTCTCATAGCTGGAGATTTAGCAAGTTTTGCAAGTAGGGATTGAGCTTTAACAAGAAGACCTTTAGCAGTTGTCTTGTCACCTTTAGCTACAGCTTCGCGAAGAGCTTTAACAGCAGTTCTTGATGCAGCAGTTTTAGTTTTGTTCGTCATACGACGTTTCTTTTCTTGTTTCGCTCTTTTTTCAGATGATTTGTGATTAGCCACAGTGGTTCTCCTCAGTGTACTTTCTTTTTCAAAAATATTGCGATGTTATAAACTAAATCTTACCTTCATGGCAATAGTGAATCGATAAAGGTCTTTGGCAAACTCTACGGGATTTGTTAGTTTTTCTTCGCTTAATCTTTATCTATGAAGGAAT
>CAMAYW010000226.1 GCA_945862475.1 Bacteriovorax stolpii | reverse complement strand
GCGGCCTCAAAAGGTGAAGCTGAAAGATTAATAAGGGCATCTACTTTTATATTTTTAGCCTTTGCCTCTCGTAGCATGAGCTCGCAGGGATCCATACTATGAAAACTTGATGCCCACATGTCCTCACAAATATGGAGAGCAAATGTCTTATTTTTAAATTGATAGAACGAATTTTCAAAACCAGGGCTGAAGTATTTTTGTTCATCAAAAATATCATAATTGGGTAGAAGTCTTTTGGCATAAAGGACCTGAAGACCTTTTTCGGGCGAAATTTCAAAGATCACATTTTTAATTTTTTTTGGAACTCCATCAATTTCATAATCGTAATGAAGTCCTCCTACGAGGGCCCTCCATTCCCCACTTTGGGACTGGGCCCAGTGGTTTAAATTTTTAAGATGCTCCTCATAACTATCGATAAAAGGTTTTTGGAGGACTAAATCCTGTAATGGATAGCCCGTGAGATACAGTTCCGGAAAGAGGTGAAGGCCATCTCCTTTTAATGACTCGACAAGAGTTTGGAAGATAGCATCAAGATCCGCCAAAGTGTGATGGGTTTGATGAAGTATTAAATTCGTTTTCATAAGTACTCGTCTTTACTTGACACGTTGCCTTAATAGGAGGTATTTGAAACCTGCTTAATTATACAGAAAAAGTGATTAAAAAGAGAGTACTCATGCAGAATTTGATGAAATCTCGTGTGATGGTTATTGGTGCAGGACTTGCTGGGTCTGAAGCAGCGATGTATCTCGCAAAAAACAATGTGGAAGTCGTTTTAGTTGAGTCAAAAAAAATAAAACTTAACCCTGCTCAAAAGAATCCAAATTTTGCTGAACTTGTCTGTACTAATTCTCTCAAATCTCTTGATCCATATTCTGCTCATGGATTGTTAAAAGCGGAAATGAAGTCATTTGGTTCATTTATAATCGAGACAGCTGAAAAGAATGCTGTCCCTGCGGGAGATGCTTTGGCGGTTGATAGAGACCTCTTTTCTCAAGAGGTCACTGAAAAAGTTCGACACCACCCCTTGATTCAGGTTGTGGACCTTGAGGCGAATAATCCAATCGATTTAAAAAAGCAGTTTCATTGTGATTTTATCATCATCGCCACAGGCCCTTTGACCTCAAAAAGTCTTGAAGAATGGATCTTAAAAGAAGTTTCTTCCGATGATTTTTATTTTTACGATGCCATCGCTCCGGTAGTTGATGCTGATTCTTTGGATCTATCAAAAATGTATTTTAAGG
Source organism: Bacteriovorax stolpii (assembly GCA_945862475.1). Taxonomy (GTDB): domain Bacteria; phylum Bdellovibrionota; class Bacteriovoracia; order Bacteriovoracales; family Bacteriovoracaceae; genus Peredibacter. Next base: position 3,507 of record CAMAYW010000226.1, on the reverse strand, counting down.
ATCGGCATAAAGATATTGAAGAGGGTGGGGATTATCTCAATTCCCCTATGACAAAAGATCAATACTACGCATTTATTGAGGAATTAAAAAATGCGGAAAAAGTTCAGCCCAAAGATTTTGAGGATTGGAAATTTTTTGAGTCGTGCTTGCCCATTGATTTGATGGCTGAGCGAGGTCCGGATACGGCCAGATTTTCTTGCATGAAACCTGTGGGACCTGAACCTGACATTAATGGCAAATGGCCATTCGCAGTGGTTCAGCTTAGAAAAGAAAATCTTCTAGGATCGGCCTATAACCTTGTTGGATTTCAGACCCGTTTAACTTACAAAGAGCAAGTTCGTGTATTCCGAATGATCCCTGGTTTTGAAGAAGCAAGCTTCATTCATCTGGGATCATGTCATAGGAATTCCTTTTTAAATGCTAGAAATCTTCTGGATTTTGATCTCAAGTCAAAAAAACACCCAGAGATTTATTTCGCAGGTCAAATTACGGGAGTTGAGGGGTATACCGAGTCTGCATCTATGGGTCTCTATGTTGCCATACAGCTTCTTCGAAGGATGAAGGGAGAATTGCCATTAAGATTTCCTGTCGAGACAGCAATTGGAGCTCTCGTCAATTACATCATGACAATAGAGAAGCCTTGTCCATCCAATATCAACTTTGGACTTTTACCATCAATCGAATTTAGCCGAGATCAAAGAAAGGCTGGGGGTAAAAAACTTAAAAAAGAACTTGTTGCCAGAAGAGCACAAGAAGTTTTCCAAAGCTTTCAATCTTCGATAAGATAAAATCATGTTAGGAACCTTACTCGTTATACTTGCTTGTCTATTGTGGGGTATGGATACTCTTATAAGATATCCTCTTGTCGAACGCGGTATTAATCCCGTGACAATTGTTTTCTATGAGCACTTTATTTTAACCATCCTTTTCTCTTTTAACTTGATTCCAAATTTAAAAAGAATTGGGGAACTCAAAATCGCTGATGTCTTTAGTTTTTTAGTGATTGGCGGTTTGGGATCTGCCATTGCAACAGTCGCATTTACGGAGTCCTTTCAATATTTAAATCCGTCATTAGTCATTCTTTTGCAAAAGTTTCAGCCCGTAGTTGCTATTATTTTAGCTAGTATTATTCTAAAGGAAGAGGTCCAAAAGCAATTTGTTGCATGGGCCTTTGTTAGTTTAATTGGTGGTCTCCTTGTAAGTTCTCCTGATATTGAGAGATTCTATTCACTTATGGTCAGTAATTTTAGTGCCGTGACTTCTGACGTGGCGATAAAGGGCTACGGTTTGGTAGGAATTTCGATTTTAGGTTGGGGGGCGGCCACAGTTTTTGGTAAGCGTCTTAGCATGGTGGGATTTGAGACAAAATCAATCATGGCCGGTCGATTTGTGACAGGTTTTATTGTCCTCATTCCATTTATTCAATGGAATAGGGCGCTTCTTCTTCCTCACGGAGAAGATTATCTAAGAATACTCATTATGGTGATGATATCTGGCGCTCTGGCCATGTGGTTTTATTATCAAGGACTTCAGAAACTTTCTGCTAAAACGACTGCCATTGCGGAAATGTTCTTTCCTTTTTTTGCTATAATTGTGAATTGGGTTTTTTTAGGAAAACAGCTCACTGAGTTACAATTGATTGGGGGAGCGATCCTTATTTTTGGTTCTCTAATTATTCAATTAAAGAAGTATTAAAATGAATACAGCGATAGCTATTGATTCTCTCCTCTTAAGGGATGATTGTGTTTTTCTCCTAGAGATGATTTTAAATCTCTTTCCTAACTCTGAAATTTATACGATTGCTCATAAGCGTGGTTCAATTCTTGGACCGATTGAAACAAGGCCCATTGTCTCTTCTTTTATTACCCATAAGGCAAAAGACTTTGCATCTTTTAAGAAAAATTTTTGGATCATGCCTTCGGCTGTAAAGGGAATTCCAATTCATAAATCGATTGAAAAAATGATCGTTATCTCTCGCGGATATATTCATGGTCTAAACTTACCTCATTCAATTGAAAAATATTTGTATATCGTAGATTGGGATTTAATTGATCAAAATAAACTTGGTTGGCAAAAAATGTTTTCTCCTTACGTTAATGAGTGGAGAGAAAAAGCCTTAATAAAATATCCAAAAATTGCCGTGAGTTCAGAAGTCTTGAAATCGAAATTAGATTTACCAAATGCAGAAGTCATTTATCCCACTTATAAAACTGAAGAGTACCCGTTTGTTCGAGATGAGGATCATCATTTCATTTTTACTCATCATTTAGTCTATACTCATGATTTGGAGTTAGAGGAGTTTCGTCTCCTCATTTCATTTCTTTCCTCCAAGGGGGAAATGGTGAGAGTCCTTGGACCAGATACTCATTTAGATTCACTCAAAAAAGAGTTCCCTCAGGTTGAATTTGGCGGAGATCATTGTGATGCCACCAATGCACTTTATTCTCATCAAGCCAAGGTCGTTTGGGATTTAAGTCGATCAAGTTTTCCTTCAAAATCATTTGGTGCTCTTGCGACTGGACGTCCCGTGGTTGTGAGAGATTTAAAAGTGAGACGTGAATTTTTAACAGTGGGTGCTAATTTCTTGGAAGAATTTGGCGAACTCTCTCTAGAGAGGATCTATTCAGATATCGAAGCCTCTTACCTTCACCATGACAGGAAGATTCTAAGAAGGTTAGGTTTAAAGTGGAATGAGCGTTTGTTTAAATCAAAGATGAATAAGTTTTTAAATTAAATGGATTATACTTGTTCCAAGTGTCTTAATGCTTCCTCAAGTCTTTTGATCGTTTTTAAGATGACTTGATCAATAGTTTCATTTTTTTCCCTTGAAATGATAGTTGCTGCTGAATGGGAGTGACCGCCTCCACCAAGTGCAACAGCAATCGTTCCGACGTCATATTCGCCTGAAGAGCGTAGGCTCATTTTGACAACATCACCGTCATCCCTAAACATACAGGCAACTTTTATGTTGTTAAGTATGAGTAGATTATTGATGAAGGCATGAGTATCTTCAACATCCCCTGCGAAACGATCGATATCCTCTTTTTTTAAAACAATCCATGCAATGGTTTCATCTTTATTTGTCGAGGCCGTATTAAGAATCGTTGCAAGCATATGCATGTGGTGAACACGTTTTGTTCCATAAATACCATTATAAGCCTCTGGAGGACTGATTCCTGTATCCATGAGCTTTGAAACTAATTTATGAGTCGAGGAAGAAACAGTCGGATAACGAAACGAGCTGGTGTCAATAATGATGGCCGTATAAATAGGTAAGGCCATATTTTTATCAAATTTAATACCCAAATGTTCAATAATTTCACCGACAATTTGTCCAGTCGCAGCTGCATTTATATCAACACAGTGTTGACTTAGATCTCTGCCTCTACAAGGATGGTGGTCGATATACAAAAGCGCGTGGTCATCACCTATGTATTGACCTAATTGTTGACCTACTCTTTGTTTCGTATTCGTATCAACAACGATGATGAGATCAGACTCATAATT
>CAMAYW010000225.1 GCA_945862475.1 Bacteriovorax stolpii | reverse complement strand
AATCCTACAGAGTCATTGGCGATAGAATTGAAGCTGCGACGTTCATTATCGCTGCTATTATGAGTAAAGGAGACGTTAAGGTTGAAGGATTTAATCCGAAACATTTAACTTACGTTTTAGAAACTCTCACTAAGATGGGTGCGACATTAGAAATGGGTTCAGATTTTGTACATATAAAAAAATCTCCGAGGCTTAAAGGAATCGCCCTTGAAACAGCTCCTTATCCTGGGTTTCCAACAGATGTGCAGGCCCAGATGATGGCCCTCATGAGTGTTGTAAACGGAGACTCTATCGTTACAGAAACTATTTTTGAGAACCGTTTTATGCATGTTCCTGAAATGGGAAGAATGGGAGCAAAAGTGAATCTTAAAGGAAATTCTGCCCTTATTGAGGGTGTTGAAACTTTAAGTGGTGCTCCGGTGATGTGTACAGATCTGAGGGCGTCTGCAGCTCTCATTCTCTGCGCGCTTGTTGCTCATGGTAAGAGTGAAATTCAGAGAGTTTATCATCTTGATCGTGGTTATGAGAAAATTGATGAGAAACTCACAAAGCTCGGCGCCAATATTAAAAGAGTGAAAGGTTAATATGAGTGATTGTCTTTTTTGTAAAATCATAGATAGTAAGATTCCCTCTACGAAAGTTTATGAAGACGGAAACGTTATAGGATTTAAGGATCTTCATCCTCAAGCTTTGGTTCATGTACTTTTTGTTCACAAAAGGCATACCAGAGATATAAATGAAATTTCAAAAAATGACCCAGTTCAGCTCACTGATCTTTTTCACGCGATTAGATTATTTACTGAAAAGAGTGGTGCTGAAGAGCACGGTTTTAGAGTGGTCACTAATATGGGAAAAAATGCGGGGCAGACTGTTTTTCATACTCACCTACACGTTCTTGCAGGTGAGTCTCTAGGGCATTTTGGAGCTTAAAACTGGAGACCATTAAAAAGAGACGCAAGCAGAGTTCTTTGTAATTGATTCAGCTGAATTGTTCTTGCCATGAAAATAATAGGGCTTCTGTCTATTTGTGCAGTGGCAACAAAGTGACCTTTAGCAGCGTTAAATTCTGTCACTTCAAAAACGTCATGAAATTTATCAAGATAATTTTGCATGAGTTCTTTTTCTTTCGCAGAGCCAGGAAGAAAGTGCGCCTTTTTAGTTCCAGAAAGAAGAGCTTGAGTGAGCTTAGGACGCTCTTTCTTTTCATTATTTTCGTCTTTTTCCTCTGTTGAAATAACGTCATTGAAAATGATGGAGAGATCAACGGCCCCAGTATTTCGTTTCATCCAATACCAAAGTTCTTCAAAAAAACTTAGTCGATCTTTTTTCCAAAGTTCTCGGAAGTGATTTGTTATTTTCCAAATGTGTTCAACTGACAGAAAGTTTTGATGGAGCGTCCAACGATTAAGGATTTTAAGGTAAAGGTCTTTAAATTGTTGCGCCGGCATTGATTCAAAAGCCGATAATCCTAGGTTTTCATCTTTGGCATCTAGAATAGGGTAGTGAGACTTTTCTTTCTCAAGGATACTGATGAGAGAGTTATAGTGTTCGCTGTCTTCAATGAAGAGCCCCTGTAGGTTTTGGTCGGAGAGATCTGTCACATCAATTATTTTTGACTCCAGGGAGTTTTGAGTCCAATTAAGTTCTTTAATCAAAACTTGGCTAGCTGAGCGGATGTATCCGACTGAAATAATCATGTAAAACCTTCCTTTGAACAATGCATATTAACAAGGACGACTTTAAGTTACAATGGACTCATGGTGCATTATTTGAAAAATCTCGCTCTGTTTTTTGTTTTTTGTGGCATGACCTATGCTCAAGACGAAAGGTATTTTCGAAAAATTTTCTCCAAAGATTCTTTGGGCACAAATTTCGATCAAGAAGAATCTAAAATCCCAAAGTTTATCGTTCTTGGTGCTTCCTATCATCTTGATCTAAATGAAGATGGTATCGAGGAAATTATTGAAACTCAAAAACGAGATGGAGTTGACTGGATAGAAATTAAAAATTCTTCTAAAAGTAAAATTTTTGAACACAAACTTCTTGCAATGGGGTCTTTGAGTCATGTCTACAAAATAAAGCTAGTCTATATTTCAAAAAATGTTCGAGCACTTATTGTTTTTTTAGATGAGGGAATTACAGTCGGTAGACGATTTGAATCAACAGCTCGTTTTTTTGTTTTGTCCTACGAAGATAACGATCTTAGTAAAATGAGTTTTCATTTAGGCCCACATCTTTTTCAAGAAAAAGAATACCAAAGAGATTCATATTGGCGTAGAGATTACAATGTTAATGTACTTGATTTTGATAAAGATGGGACTCGCGAAATTTCTGTTCAATACAATCACATTCAGCGGATTATGAAGTACAAGGGTAAAGGGGAGTGGGAAACAATCTAAGAAGCCTTCTTAATTGTATCCTCTGATTTTTTCTCTCTTTCTTTTCGATATTTTTCTAGAACAGCAATGTTAGAGGCACTGTCGATAGAGGCTTTTTTCTTAAAGTGCGACATCACTAAATACCATGTTATTAGTGGTAACCCTAGGACGAGAGTGATCCCTAAGAGTGTTGTGCCACTCCAATCTTTGTTGACCTCAGTTAAATTTGATTTCGTTTGTTCTGGTTTATTTCTGCGAGATTGGATCTTATCCAGGTCTTGTTCTAGGTTATAAAGTGACTCAGTACCCTGAGGAGCGACCCTAGACTCTTCGATCTCGATCCCAACAAAATCCTCAACTGCTGGTTTTCTCCCTTCAGCAAAAGAAATACCAGAGTATAGGACTAGGAATAGTGCAAGTGGTCGAAATGTCATAAGAAATGCTCCTTTGAACTTTATCGGTCTCAGCGACCTAATTCTTTAGTTAAAGATTTTGATCATTTTTCCGAATAGGAAGGGTGTTAATTCCTTAACTAAGGTTGAACATGAAAATTGTTTTTCTTTTTATTGTTCTCTCATTCGGCTACGTTTTCTCGCTCTGGAAGTGGGGAGGCCTTGATAAAGAAGTCACTGCCAAGTGGCAGTCTCAATTGGAGTATGAGAGAAAAGCTCTTTCACTGGCAAAAGAAAATCGACTTCTTGTGAAAGAGATTTCGGATCTTAAATATCAGATCTCAGAACTTCAATCGAAGAGTAAGTTTTTTGCTGGTCAGGCAAGCGCTCAAACTCAAAAAAAGACTGATAGATCGATCGCAAGTGTTCCCGCAACAGATACAAATGATCTTGTTAACTATGAAGTTTATAAATGGACTCCAGAAAAACTCCTTGCTATCGGAGAGAAAGAATTCCATTTCAAAAATTATGAAAAATCATCCCAGTATTACTCCGAATTGATTCAAAGATTTCCAAAACATGAACTCATTGGTGACAGAGTTTTATTTGGTGCCGGAGTTGCCGCTTTTGAGACAGGGAAAAAGTATGATTTGTCAGAGAAATATTTTTCAAAGCTAGTAAAAGATTTTCCTAAATCTGATTTCCATCGAGGGGCTAAACTCTGGCTCGCGTTGTCTCAGTACAATCAGGGTGAACATCAGAAATTCTTAAAAACGGTTGAAGAATTTAGATTGAAATATAGAAACACAGATGAATGGAAAATATTAAGTAGGTACTATGAGGATATCAATGAAAAAGTTAAGCAGTAGTTTTTTACTTTTATCTCTTTCGTTTTCAGTTTGGGCAAAGCCAATCGCTCAAGTTGTAAAAATAGAGGGTCAAGTTTTTGTTGTGACGAATGAAGGAAAAACATCTGCCTTAAAAACGGATCAACATATCGAGGAAAAATCAGAAGTCCTAGTAGAAGAGGGAGCTTCCATAACTTTAAATGACTACTACGATGGCACTTATCATTTAATAGGTGGATCTCATTTAAAGCTCTTTAATAAATCGCTCCAATTAAAAAAAGGTAAAGCTTGGATTCAATCGAGAACAACGAAGCATCCTCTTGTTCTTACGACGGCCAATGGTCATGTAAGCTACACTAAGAGTGAATTTATAGTAACTTTTGATCAGGCCTCTGCACGATCTCAGGTACTCGTTGTGAATGGAGAAGTTGAAACTTCAAATATCCTTAATGAATCAGTGAAACACATGATTCCTGCAGGTTCATTTTCAATGATTGATCCGGAAGTCGATGGGGGGGCACCAAGAGCTCCTACCAAAGTTGGTCTTCAATCATTAGATTCAGCCTTAGCAGAATTTAAAGTCATCACTGACAAAGAAAAATTATCAGCTGTACCAAAAAGAGAAATTGCGTCAGTAGAAAACACAGCGGCTCCAGTTGTTAAGAAAGGTGAGATCATTTTTATGAAATCTCATCGTCATCCGGCTTCTGTTAAATCTGGTGAGGCCCACAAGTATTTTAAGAAAATGATGACAAAAAATGTTCCCGATCAGGTTATTCCTGTGGCGATTTATGGAACTAACTGGACCGAGAGTAAGACAGAATCTGTCCTTCCTCCTAGGGCCCCAGCATCGATCCAGACTACAACTCCAGATCTAAACCTAAAACCACATTCAGCTGTTTCACTCGATCTTGAGTTTATGGACTCTCTTAAGAGACATGAGTCCGAGCAGCCTAAAAATCCACAAGATCTTCAGAACCTTATTGATGAGTTAAAAAGTTACTAAGTCTTTAAATCTCAAAGAAAAATGTTCATCTCTTAATCTTTCTTTTCAGAAAGATTAAGAGGTTTTTAACATTTGGGCTTTGCCCAAATAATTTAAGATATCTTGAGTTTCTGTTCTATCTCAATGT
>CAMAYW010000224.1 GCA_945862475.1 Bacteriovorax stolpii | reverse complement strand
TACAAAAGAAGGTGTTCTCTATATCCACGGGAGTAAAGAAAAAATTTCTTCAAGTTTGGATTTAGTTCTACCTGATGATCATAGGATGGTTATGACGGGGACTCTTTTCCTTCTTCAGCATTTCGGTGGAAGTGTTACGCCTTCAGAATCTGTGAAAAAATCGTATCCAGGATTTTTTGATATTATTTCTTCCGAAACGTCATTTTAATCGTTTCTCCATTTGAGACATCCTTGCCCTCCAAGATAAGGGAGAGGCATCCGTTTGGGATTCCTAAAAGATTCTTTGATACTTCACAATATGTTCTTTCAATGTCCAATTTCTTATAGTTTCCAGAAGCGCCTAACGTAAGGACAGACTTTACAATACATTTCCCGTCACTAAGCTCACTCATGACTTCCATTGATGTGTCAGTTAAATCGTGACGAAGCTCTTTTAAGTCACCAAGCGTAACTTTGAAAGCGTCTTTTCTCTCATTGATGCCATCAAATCGAACACGCTTTTTAATTTCATCTCGGATGAGGGGGTGAACTTCTTTTTGTGAGCGTCCTGAATCCATGATCCAGTAGAATTCGAGGAAGTTTTTCTCGTTATTCTTTTTACTTTCGATAAATTTACAATCCATATCTGTTTGAGTATGAATCATCATGATATTTTCTGGATTATGATTTTTCTCCATCGTGAAAAGCTTCTTCTCAACTTGTCCCCAGCTAGAAATACTGAAACTGATAAGTCCCAGAAATAGCACCCTGTGTAGCATAATGACTCCCTCATTGATCATGATGTTAATAATAACCGAAGGGTGATGAAATGATCCCTAAACCTGGAAAACTTCTCAAGTAGTGTCAATTATTTAGACATTAGATTTGCTACCGAGTTTATTTTTCAAAGTTCATCTTGGGGGGAGGCCATCCATTATAAGATGAACCTTAAATGAGTCTTATTTTAAATGTTAGGAGCATACTATGAATCGGAAACCCCTGAGATCCCTCATTGTGGGAGCTATGTTAGTCCTTGGTTATCCTGATCATTCTCATGCCTTAACAGATGCCGAGGCGCTAGATGATGGAATGACACTGGTAGAGTCGCATCTCATGCTTGAAATGGCATCGTCGATTAATCCGGATTTAACGAGAGAGGGAGTCCTGAGAGCGGCAAGGTCCCATCGCCTCGTTATTGCCATTAATAAAGCGTCCAAGGGAAGAGACGCCCAAACTCTAACCATTTTTGAAAATGGTTCTGAAGTATTAAAGGTAAAAGTCTCAACCGGAAGAGAGAAAGAAGAATTAGCGAAATCTGGTAGAAGATATATTTCCACAACACCAAAAGGATATTTTCGACCTCAAAAAATATACCAAGATTACCTTTCATATACTTGGCAAGCTCCGATGCCCAATGCCGTTTTTATCATTGGTGGAATTGCTTTACATGCAACTACGAAAAGTCATTTTTCTGAGCTGGGAACAAGGGCCTCTGGTGGATGTATTCGTTTGATGCCCGCTGATTCACTTCTTATCCGAGAAAAAATTATGGAAACAGGCAGAGGCACTCGTCCTGGCCAATTTGAGATTGTTAATGAGGCAGAAGGAAGAAATAGAATAAGAAAAAATGCCGTTCGAGTAGATGGACTAGATCGATATTCGGGTGACCTATTAAATGAAAAAATAATTTCTTGGGACACAGTCGTTGTTGTATATGAAGAATAAAAAATGATGAAGTTAACTTTTTTTATCTTCTTTTTGACCTTTAATATTTGCGCTCAGGATGACCTGGCAACCGCTCATTTTCATGATCTTGTGACTCGTTATCAACTTGGGCCAGTGAAGGATCAAAGTTTTTGTTACATGGAGAATGATAAATTAATTGGTTATCGACAAAATAAACTTCAGCGAATTGCATCTTTAACGAAATTATTCACCACTTTTCTTGCTTCAGAAAATTTGGACTTAAATCAAAGCTTCAGAACCACATTTTATGTCTCAAAGGATTGGCTTCATATTGAAGGGAGTGAAGATCCCTATTTTGAAGAGGAGAAGTTACTGCTTCTTTTTAAAGCCCTCAATGAGCTAGGTCATCACCAATTTAAAAAAGTTACTTTTTCGGAAAAATTCCATTTCTATGATCTCGCCATGGGAAGTTACTTAGATATTACCTCTACTGAGAGTCTTAAAAGACTAAATCATTATTTGAATAGAAAGAATCAAGTGGAAGTTAATCAGAAGTGGAAAACAGTCATAAAATTTGCCCTTGAAGAGGGAGTTCAGTTATTGCCTGACGCCCCTTCGCTATCGGCGGATCAAGTCTTTGTTGAAAATAATTTTAAAGGTAGCGATGAATTCACGGCCTATACCCATGATTCAAAAAAACTATATTCACTTTTAAAAACCATGAATGTTCAGTCAAAAAACTTTGTTTCCGAAAATATTTTCAAGATGGCGAGTAAAGTGAAAACGATTGATGCGCTTCTTTTGGAGAAAGAGATCTCGAAAGATAGTTTCATGATTAAAAATGGATCAGGGCTACCGATTCTTTCTGGCGTTAAACGAATGGATAATCTTTCAACGTGTGAGACTGTCCTTAAAGTTATGAATCTGCTCGTGGAGAGTATGAAAAAGCATAACATCTTATTAAGTGAGATCTTAGCAGTCAATGGTGGGCTAGACTTTGGTTCCTTCCGAGAAAGATTCAAAGATTTTCCCGAAACCTTTCAGTCCGTTTTGGCGAAAACTGGTACTTTAAAAAACACATCATCTTTAGCAGGCATTCTTTTAACGAGTGTTCAAAGACCTTTTGCTATTTTAAATCACACCTCTCGCACTGAGGCAGCTCGTCGATTTCAAGACCATTTTGTTGCAAAGCTCTTTGACCTTATTGGCCCGTCACAACCTTTGGTTTATCAGAAGATTTCCATCTTTCCATGGGATGAAACCCCCTTTTTAAATCCTGAGAATTAAGAACATTGCTTTTGCCTTTTAAGGATTGCAAAATAGAGTTCTTAACAATCAAGGGATAATGATGAGATTTATTCTTACTTTAGTCATTCTGTTATCAACCTTTGCGCATGCCGATACTGGTTTAATTTTAAAATTGATGGGACAGAAAAATGGGCATCTTTTACGACAAGGCGAAAAAAGATCTCTTGAAGCTAATATGATTTTAAAAATGGGTGATGAGATTTTTTCCCAAGAAAGCATTTTATTGATTTATATAAAACCTAATCTCCAAATAAGTTTATCTAAAAACGCGCACATAAAGATAAATAGATCTGTGACTGATCTTGTCAAAGGACTCGTTCGCGTTCGTGTTGATAAAGTGAGTAATCAAGAAAATGATCAGAAAATTCAAACTCGTGATGTCGTTGTAGGGACGAGTGGGGCCGAGTTTGAGATCATGATCGAAAAATCTAAAGATGTAGAACTTGATGTCTTTCAGGGTGAAGTTGTTGTTTCCTCTCCTCATGTTCATTCCTTTGTGCCTGAAATTGTTAAATCACAAGAAGGTTTAACATTTCGATATGCTAAAAAAGTCTTCCTTCGTAGAAAAATTCAATCACGATTTAAGGACCCTCTTGGATTTTTAAGCCGAAGTGAAATTAAAGATAAAAAAAGATAAAATGGTATTTACTTGAAATCAGAAAATTCCAAATTTATTTTTTTCCTAAAATTATTTGATCTGACTCAGAAAAGATCACTTCTTTTTATCATCAGTTTTTTATTAATTTTTATTATTTCTTTTTTAGGCCTCAGATCTTCGAAAATTGAACTAGATATTTATGACGTATTTGATCCTCATTTTCAAAGTAGTCGAGATCTCTTCGAAATGAAAAATAGCTACCAGAGTGACTCTCAGGTGATTCTCCTGGTGAGTTTTGATAAAGATCCACGTTTTATGGACCTTTGTCATTTGTCGAAATGGATTAAAAAAATTGAGCGACTGCCTGAAGTGGATACGATTCATTCTATTTGGAGTCTAAGGCGTCCTGAGATTAGTGCTTCCAAATTATGGTACCAAAGGCAGCTTGAAGATCCATGCCAAATCGATCCTGAGGAGACATTTAAGTATTCAGATGATTTAAAGAAGTCTCATTTTAGGCACCTTATCCCTTCACGTGGTCATCGTTTATTTCTTTTTGATTTCGTCCTAAATGAGGACGGACCTCTTGATCACTACGTTGATAAAATAATGAAAGAGGGCACATCTTTTCAATCGCTGACAAACGTCAAAATGGATTTTCACTACCTTGGAAATGGTTCGACTCGTTACTATTTTAAAAAGATTTTCTTAGAAGACAGTGTTTATAATTTACTCGTCGTTCTGATCATAATTATCTTATTGCGTTTATTTTATGGAACCTGGCGAAGTGGGATATATTTGACTGTCACTCTCGTCGCTTCCGGTCTCGTCCTATATGGATTTATGGGCCTCTTTGGTGGAACGATCAATATTCTTACGAACAATCTATTTTTGATGACAGCTGTTGCTGGGGCGGCTGATTTTATCTTTGTTACTCAAGATCAGCTTCGGGGTGATTACCAGAAGAGTTTTCAAAAATTAATAACCCCATGTTTCTTTACGACTCTTACCACGATAGTTGGTTTCTTATCTCTTAATACTTCCGATTTATCTATCATTAAACAGTTTGGAAATGGAGCAGCTCTAGGGGCCCTTTGTGAATGGGCGATGATGTTTTTGTTTCTTCCATCCATGTTGAAATTACTAAAACTCAATGTCGTCTGGGTTAACCCCAAAAAAGCTTATTCATTTAAAGGG
>CAMAYW010000223.1 GCA_945862475.1 Bacteriovorax stolpii | reverse complement strand
GGAGAGCATGGAGGGTCTTAAAGAACTTAACTTTGATGGTTACGCCCTTGGTGGATTATCGGTCGGAGAAAAGAATGAAGAGATGGTCGAGTTTTGTAAAAAATTTGTGCCTGCTATGCCGAAAGAAAAACCACGCTATCTCATGGGTGTTGGGAAGCCACTTGATGTCCTTAATGGAATTAAAGCTGGACTAGATATGTTTGACTGCGTGCTTCCAACTAGAAACGCTCGGAACGGACAGTTTCTTACAACGCATGGCCCCTTAAATATTAAAAAGGCGAGATTCCTTGAGGATCAGCTTCCGCCTGACCCAGAATGCTCCTGTCAGGTTTGTGTGCGGTATTCTAGGAGTTATATTCGGCATTTATTCAATGTCGGAGAATACCTTTCGGGTCAATTGATTAGTTATCACAACATTCACTTTTATTTACAAATGGTCAAAGGCTCTCGAGAAGCAATTTTTCGAGGAGAGTTTGACGATTTTTACCAGAAATTTTATAACAACTACACTTCCAACTTATGGGAATAAAAAAGGATAATTATGTTTGATTTACTTATTTCTTCAGCACATGCTCAAGCAGCTGCAGGCACACCTGCTCAACCTGCATGGGTTTCATTTGTTCCTTTCGTTTTAATTTTTCTAGTTATGTATTTTCTTATGATTCGTCCTCAGAAAAAACGTATGGAAGAAGAGCAAACGTTTATTAATAAGCTTTCTCATGGTGATGAAGTCTATACAAAATCAGGAATCCTCGGAAAAGTAAGTGGCATTGCTGAAAAAGTAGTGACTCTTGAGCTTGAAGGTGGAAGCAAAATGAAAGTTTTGAAGTCCCATATTGGCGGATCTGCTTCAGCTATTTTTTCTGAAGCGAAGAAGTAATTCATGTTTGGACTTGGTTTTGGAGAGTTAATTGTCATTTTTCTTATAGCCCTGATTTTTATTGGGCCCAAGAAGTTACCTGAGCTTGCGAAAGGCCTTGGTAAAGGGATCAAGGAATTCCAGGATGCCGCTAAGGGATTTGGCGACCAGTTGCAAAATTCCGGAGATTCAGAGCCAAATAAAATAGCTGACGCTACTCAGCAGGAAGCCAAAGTGGAAAAACCTGAAGATTCAGAAAAAAAAGACACAACTCAAAGTTAATCGAGGGGCCTAATGGGCCCCTTCTTCATTGCTCTAATTCCTCAAATTGTTTAAGATTTTATATCTCATTTAGTTAGATAAAGACCTTTTATTTTAAAGATATGGAGTAGACATGGCCAAGGGATGGTGGGTTCGATTTAGTGTATTAGCAATTTTCGTAATTGCTTCAGTGATGGCAGTAACGCCAACGTTTTTTAACCTTAAGCAAGACAACTCCTTTCCAGTAAAATCCAAAATTAACTTGGGACTCGATCTTCAGGGTGGATTGTACATGGTTCTTGGGATTGATTTCAACAAAGTCTACCGTGATGAAATTGTTGGCTACGCTCGTAAAGCGCAAGCGACTTTAAAAGATGTTGGAATTGATTCTACCATTGGCACCCTAGATGCCTCTGACGTCGCTGATCCAAAGCATACAATTATTCTAACTAAAGAATCTGATCGTGATGCTGCTAAAGATAAATTACGTGAGTTCTATAACTATCCTCTTCGTTTAACTAAAGATGAAGGAGTTACTCTTCAGTATGGTCTTGGAAGAGATTTTATTCGAGAGATTGAAGATACTGCTCTCTCAAAATCAATCGAAGTTATTCGAAATCGTATCGATGAATTCGGTGTCACTGAGCCAGAGATTGTTTCTCAAGGTCGTGACAGAATTGTTGTTCAGCTTCCAGGAGTGAAAGATATTTCTCGCGCGAAGGACCTCATTGGTCGAACAGCGAAGCTTGAATTTAAATTCGTGAATGATGAAATCCCTCTTGCGACTCTTAACGAGTGGCTTGATAAAGTTAAAAAAGCTGGGATCGAATATAAAAAGGGTGAGAGATGGTCGGACTACGTTCGTGCTATTAATACTCACTTAGTTTCAGATCTTCCAAAAGGATTTGAAATCGCTTTTTCTAAAACAGTTAATAAAAATACGAACGTTGTAACGAACCTTGAGCCTTATCTTGTTGAGGCCGGATCCAGCTTAACTGGTGAAGAACTTCAAGAAGCGACTGTTCGAATTGATCAACAACAAAATCGTCCTTACGTTGGATTAGAATTTAAACCTCAAGGGGCGAAGATTTTTGAAGAGATCACTGGTGCTAATACTGGGAAGCGTTTAGCGATCGTTCTTGATGGTAACGTTTACTCAGCTCCCGTTGTCCAAGGTCGTATTGCCGGTGGATCTGCTCAGATTACATTAGGAGCAGGGGACTATAATGCAACGATGATGGAAGCGAGAGATTTAGCTCTTGTTCTTCGTGCCGGTGCTCTTCCTGTTGAATTAGTTTTTGAAGAGCAGCGTGTGGTTGGACCATCTCTCGGTGCTGATGCGATTGATAAAGCTCAAATGGCGGCACTCGTGGGATCGTTCCTTGTGCTTTCCTTTATGTGTTTCTACTACAAACTCTCAGGTGTTATTGCGACAGTGACGATTGTTCTCAACGTTCTTTTTACACTGTCTTGCCTTATTCTAGTGGGAGCGACTCTTTCTCTACCAGGGATTGCTGGTATCGCCCTTACTGTTGGGATGGCGGTGGATGGAAACATTCTTATTTATGAGCGTATTCGTGAGGAAATGAGAGCAGGAATGACGCCTTTTGAAGCCGTAAGAACTGGTTTTGAAAAAGCTTTTTGGGCAATTGCTGATGCGAACATCACAACGGCACTTGCTGGTATTTGTCTTTTAAACTTTGGTACAGGTCCCGTGAGAGGATTTGCTGTTACTTTATTAATCGGTATCTGTACAACGGTTTATACATCGTATTTTGTGAGTAAAGTTCTATTTGAAAAATACGTTGGCGACGGATCGAAGAAGACTTTGAGCATTTAATTTAAAGGATTAGATTTATGACAACTGCAAGAAATGTAAATTATGTAGGAATGTTCAAAGTAGCGGGAATCCTATCACTTCTATTAGTGCTAGGAAGTATCGTTATGTTTTTCACCAAAGGTTTAAACTATGGTGTGGACTTTCGCGGTGGCGTAGAGATTCAAGTGAAGTTCAATCAAAAAGTTGAACTCTCTGAGCTACGAGAAATTATGAAAGTTGGCCAAGTCCCTCTTTCTCAACTTCAATCTATTGGTGATGACTCTTCAAACGAATTTCTTTTAAAACTTGAGTCAGACAAGGGAGACCTTAATGCTGTTTCAAACCAAGTGAATTCTGTTCTTTCTGGGAAATACGGAGAAGGGAAGTTTGAAATTTTAAAAAATGATATCGTCGGTCCAAAGGCCGGAGCGGAACTTAGAACGTCTGCTTTCAAAGCTCTTATGTGGGCGATCCTTGCGATTATGATTTATCTCGCTTTGAGATTTGATTATAAATTTGCTCCCGGTGCAATTGCGGCACTTATTCACGACGTAACGATTATTATTGGCGCGTTCATTTTAACTCAAAAAGAATTCTCTCTTCAAATTGTAGCTGCCCTTCTCGCTATTATTGGATACTCAGTGAACGATACTGTTGTGATTTATGACCGTGTGAGAGAAATCGAAACGATGCACCCACATTTATCAACAGTTGAAACGATTAATCGTGCACTAAATGAAACAATGTCTCGAACAATCATTACTTCTCTTACTGTTCTTGGGGTATCTGTTGTGATGCTCGTATGGGGTGGTTCTGTTATTCATGATTTCTTCTTTGCTATGACGATCGGGGTTATCCTTGGTGTCTATTCGACTATCTTCATCGCTATTCCTATGACAGCTTTTTATGAGAAAATGACTTCAAAAAAAGCTGCATGAATTTTCTTCTCATCTTGTTTCTTTGCTTCACATCTCTTCCTGGATTTTCCCAGGAAGCAGATGTTGATGAGATCGTAAATGAGGTTGAGTTTGACCGATTAAAACAGGTCGAAACCGCAAAAAAAATTGAAGAGATGAACGAGAAGGCACTCAATCGAGTGCCTAATATTTCTGAAAAGCTTAAAAAATTGGGTCACGAATCTTTTGATGCCGTCGCCATGATGGATGAAAGAGTCGTTCGATTGGCAAAAGAAATGATTCAAAATAGCCCTCTCTACATGATGTCAGAGGATGAAGTGAAAAACTTCATCTTGGAACGGTCGAGAGGGAGTTACCTAGAACACTTTCTGGTAGAGCGTCCTAAGGTTCTTAATTGTATGGTGGAGCTCTTGAGAGATAAGAGGGTGTTGAGTTCTGCGATAGGCATGCTTCTTAGGAAAACTGATCTCAAAATATATGCTGGTATTTGGATTGGTCTCATGATTCTTTCATGGCTATTTAAGCAGATTTTCTTTGATAAGAAGTGGCCCAAGCCTAGATTATTCATGCTAGGAATTGTGGTGAATCTCACCTTTACAAGTATTTCTTTAACCACTTTCTATCATATGTTTTATGACGAGTTGTCACCCGGTGCGAGCATTATTGTTAAACATTGGAGAAGAAGAAATCTCTAAAATTTTGGAACACATCCAACTTTTCTGTCATGTGAAGGATACTTCGTCGTACTACCAGAGTCATTTGATGAACCCTCATTTAATGAAGAATCACTACTATTACTCATGCCTTTGACGACTTCGTTATATTCTTGAGCACTAATGAGCCTGTAAATTTTTTGAGTGGATGTTCGAACAAAGGGTGAAACTTTATTAAATGGATAGTAAAAATAAACCGCAACATCGGCCACAATCTGTTCTGTCGGAGCAGTCGGCACACCATTTTTAAGATAGAACCAAACT
>CAMAYW010000222.1 GCA_945862475.1 Bacteriovorax stolpii | reverse complement strand
ACCAGATGTTACGATTGTCGTTGATGTACTGAGAACCGTAGTTGTCTTCACCAAGAGCTTGTAGACGAGCCTTCGAAGCGAAAGCCGGTGTAGCAAGAACTGCAAGTCCTAGAGCAACTGTTAGCTGTTTTTTCATGAAATCTCCTTTTTTATAATGACACTTGGTCATTGTTTTTTCATGGATCGCTAAAACAAAAATAAATGTAAGTACTTATAAGTCTCACCACCAAACATTCTTTTGGCAATATTATTTCGCCTTCAAAAAGTCTTACATCAAATGAATTTTATGGTCCGACGAGTATCAATTTTTTGACGATCTACGCCCCTATCATTGGTAGACGCACATATAAAAAGACCACCGTGAAGGTGGTCCTGTGAAATAAATCTGTCTTAGAAAAAAATTAGAAAAGGATGTCGAATTTCAGAAAATTGATCTTAATTTCGTTTCCAGACTTGTAAAGATGGTTACGAATGTCGCCGCCGTAGCGCTTAAAATTAAGAGCAAAAGTTGGTGCATAAGAGATGCTTGCAGCAGAATATTGGCCCATATCGAATCTTTTTCCTGCTTCTAGATCAGCGAAAATGTTAAAGCCTGATTTATCGTCACCTGATCCTACTTTATAAGTTGCTCTCTCTAGCCCCGCCATCACACCAACAAAGATTGAATCTTTAATTTTTTCAGCGTTGAAATTATAAAGAATCCCGCCAGCACCACCCCAGCGTGTTTCTAGATCGTCGTTACTTCCGAAGTTGACGTCCTGGCGATTGATATAGGCCTTCGCTTTCCACATAAGACCCACATATTTTTCAATGTTCTGAGCGAAGTTTAGGTTTAATTTAAAGGTTGTTTCTTCGTAATCTGCATTTTTTCCATCGCGTGAATCAATAAGTAGACCACCAGAGTAAGCGTAGTCAAAAGCGTCGATAGAAACGATACGTGATTGAGCGTGAGCGAAACTTCCAAGAGCGAGAACGATCATAGCGATGATGAGTTTCATAGCATCTCCTTATATGTGAATTAATTTAATAAAACGCGAGCTAGAAATTTTTCTTGGGACAACTCTAGTGTCACGGGACTTGCCTGGCCCAAAAATTTAAGTGTTGGATAATCAAATGAGAGTTGCTCCATCGATGAGTCTTTGACGTCTGAGATGAACATCTCTTCATCAAAGCGAATGTATTCTTTTTTAATGTGGTTCTCAATATTGGGAAAAACTCTATCAATCACTCGCTTCATGAGCTTAATTTTTTGCGCAAGATCTTCAGATTGAGGCTCTTCATCATGGATGAGAAAGAGAGCATGGCAAAGCTGCTCTTTCTTTTGATGTTGAAACGTTTCAAATTCCACCACAAAGTGACCCCACTCGTGAGTCATGCTCTGAGGGATAAAAAGTGTTCTCTCTTCTGAATACATCTCTTTATCTAGAACCCACGTAACAGAAATCGCTGACTGAACATTGACGGCGGTACACACATCAATAAGTTCTGGAGTCAGCTTATCTTTTTCATGAATGAAATTTAAAAACTTCTTGGGTGACATGGAGACGTAGAGATTCTCACACGTTAATGTCGCAAAATCTTTAAAGGTCAGTGTCCATTCTTTCTTTTCCACAAGATCATCAGGAGTCGTCTTTTCAATTGATTCAAAAAGTCTAATCTCTGAATGATCTTTTAAAATCGCATCAAGGTTATTCCAATCTTCCTCTGAGAAGAGGGATGAAAGTTCAACCTTGTAGCCTTTCTTGGTAAAAAACTCTTCACCGGATCTGAGCTCCATGGATTTCGCTCTTCCTCCAAAATCATGAAACTTTCCATCTTTGTAGAAGGTCGCCTCTTTTAATTGAGGAAGAATTTTTGCGTTATGAAACTTCTTGTAAATATTTTCAACGGCAAGAGCTGATCTCAAAGTGAGAACACCGAAGTTATAATTTTCTTCGAGCATCTGGCGATTTAAAGGCCTTGATGTAATAAGCCTTACAGGCTCTTCTGGAGCGTTTTTACGAAGATCTAAAAGCTTTAAAACAGCTCCTAAATCCTGACCCACAATCATGTGGCGATAATGTTTTGAAGGAATTGATTGAGTGTTTCCACCCTTGGTGTCTTTAAAATGCTTTAATAATCCAAAACTCATGGAGCCATCTTAAAATAAAAAACCCACTCTTGCGAGTGGGTTTTTGTCATTCTTATTTGTTTCTTATTTATCTAATCGCGAGTCTATCACCTGGTAGAATTTGACGCTTTTTAATCAGGTGACTGTTCGTTCTTATGATAGTGCTCATTGGAACCCCAGTTCTTTGCGCCACTCTCCAAAGAGTATCTCCCTTCTTCACGGTATAAAAGACAGAAGGATTCTTGATCAGTTTCCCTTTTCTCGCATAACTTGCCATCATACGGTCATTACGACGAATGCGGCGGTTCTTTCGAGAAGATTTCTCGTAGATATCAGCATAGAGCCCATCACGAAGAGAATGGTCATCTCTAAAGGGAAGTTGCACCACTGTATTTGAAGCTAAGTATGCGTGCTCTGGTAACTCAGGATTTAAGTCTTCAAGAACATCATGAGGAACTTTAAACTTTTTAGAAATTTGACTGAGGGACTGACTGCCGCTTGTCACATAAGTTTTAAAATTATCTGCTACGACAGTATCTTTCTCATCAAATTTTTCCCAAGCCTCTTTAGCTCCCACTGGAACACGAAGAGGATAGCTTTCTACATAAGGAGGAATTTGCCAGCGAACGATTTCTGGGTTGTAGCGCTTCACTTCTTCAAAGTCTAATTGAAGAACCTCAGCGAGTTCATAAAGATCCGCATTACCCTTCACCATGATTTCTTCATAGTCGAGCGCTCTTTGAAATTCAATTTCATGAAAACCAAAGACATCTAAGTTTTTACCAATAATGGCGAGGGCCATGATTTTTGGAACATAGTTTTTTGTTTCTGGACGAAGATAGCGACCTTTAGACATTTGCCAAAAGTCATGAGTGCGATACATGCGAATGGCACGAGCGACTTTTCCTTCACCAGCATTGTAACCTGCGGCCGCGAGTTCCCAAGAGCCGAAAAGTCCATGAAGCGTTTTTAAATAATTGGCCGCTGCAATGGTTGCCTTCAGTGGATCGCGTCTTTCATCAACATACCAGTCAATATTGAGACCAAATTTTTTCCCCGTGGCCGGCATAAATTGCCAAGGGCCAACAGCTTTCGCCCAAGAACGAGCGTGATTCTGGAATCCAGATTCTGCCATTGCTAGATAAATAAGATCTCTTGGTAGTCCGTTATCGGCCATGATTTTAGACAGAACAGGAGCATATCTTCCCGCTCGTTGAGTATAGTTCAAGAAATGAACTCTTCCTCTACCAGTGAAGAACTTCACCCACATCGCCGTTTGCTTATTCCAAGTAACAGGAATATCAAATTTCGTATTTCTTAAGCCCAGCTCTTTCGCAGCTTCTTCAGAAATTTCATATGTTTTGTAGGGAGAGGCAAAAGTCTTTTCGTGTGAGGATCCATGGATACATCCACGGCAATTCGGTAAATCTTTTTCAATAAGTTGCTCTTGAACGCGGTAGTACTCAGCTTGTTCGGCAACAGAAGGATTGTATTTATTTTTAAGAGCTCGTCTCTTATGAGTGGTTGAACATGCCGAAATGAGCAGTAGACCAGCTAGCGGCAATAATAAGATTTTGTTAGTCATCACAATCCCTCAATCTTCCTGAAGTAAGTAGGATACTCCATCTTTAACAGAATAATCCAAAGATACTTATCTACAAAGAAGGCAAATTTTAATGTCCCTATGAGCAACAAACAAAGAAAAATCAACAATTTGTCTGCCACTCAGCATAGGACCAAAACACACTTTACTTAAATCAGATTTTGATTTCTCAATACCTGACCCTGATCATCAACATTCATCAATTCAAAATACATTTCGCAATCGATGCTATGATAAATGAGTATGTTTAAACTTATTCTTAATATTCTGCCATGCCTCATCATCATGTTTCAACCTTTAAACGCAAAAGTTGAATCACCAAATTATAAATTTGATCTTGAACGTCTCTCAGATTTTTTTCCTGATAAACAATCGAGTGGCCTTGACTCGAAATTTGGTAAAGGGGAACTCATGAGTAATGAGGGAGGAGTGCAAACTTTAAAATACATCGTGAAAGAGACGCATTATCAATTTCCAGTTCTCGTTCAAGTTAAAGAGGGAGTGATTGAAGACTTTTTTGCGAGATTACCATCTTACTTTTTGCATGATGTATTTTTTCAATCTCTCATCAATCGAAATGGTAAACAAACCAACATGAAAAAAACAGGTGAAGAGGCCTACTATGTTTGGGAGGTCGCTCCTTTAAAACATATTTACAGCGCTGCATGTACGATTACTTGTTTTCCAATCTTTTATGCTGTCGAAAAAAAAGATGCCCCTACAAAGAGCATCTTACTTAAGATGAAACTTTCTAATCAAATTTAAGCATGACTTTTTTGGAGGTAGGGATTTTTGATATTCGCCTTCTTGGCAAATTTAAGCATGATAAACCCAGCCACAATCATACCTAAGCAAAGAAATTGGCCCATCGTAAAATAATTTAGATAGTAACCAAGTTGTGAATCGGGTTCCCGAAAAAATTCAACAATAAATCTAAACACACCATAGCCGACAAGAAACATGGAGCAAGTGACTCCATAGAACCGTTGACGCTTATGAATATAAAATAAAATAATAAATAAAACGATTCCCTCGAGAACACCTTCATAGAGCTGGGAAGCGTGGCGAGGAAACGGTCCACCGCCTGGAAAAACGATACCTACCCATGAATCAGTGACTCTTCCGTAAAGCTCGCCATTGATGAAATTTCCCATTCTCCCAAATAAGAGT
>CAMAYW010000221.1 GCA_945862475.1 Bacteriovorax stolpii | reverse complement strand
AATTGAGGAATGACCGTTCCAACACCTGAAACGACCTCTGAAATACCCAAAGCGAGCATAAAGGCTGCAAAGTAACTTTCTGCCATACCAATATTAAGACTCGTATAAGTAGCGTCTCGAAATGAAGCTCTAACGTGTTTTTTGGTAGTGGCAGCAGTTTTGCTCATCGAGCGGGCCTGTGATATGTTATTGTTAAATCAAAGGATATCGGAAAAACTAATCTTCATGAAACATATAAATCAAATTTTTTTTAAAGGTCTCATCGTTGTTCTTCCTATAACTCTGACATTTTATCTTTTGATCTGGGCGAGTTATAAAATAGAGTCACTTTTTGGATCCATGATTGAATGGTTAATTGGTCAATGGCTCTATATTCCTGGTCTTGGGATCATCGTAACCTTGATCTTTATTTTTTTAGTAGGTCTTCTCGTCAATAACTACATAACGGGCCGATTTTTTAAATGGCTTTCGCAAACGTTAGAGAAAGTCCCCTTAATTAAAGTTATTTATAATCCTCTAAAAGATCTCATGGCACTCATTCCAGGAAAAAGTTCTGAGAGAAATCGTCCTCAACGGGTTGTTTTAGTTCCCCTTCCTCATTTGGGTGTCAATGCTTTGGGATTAGTGACCAGAGAAGAATTGGATGAACTTCCCGGAACCAATCTCATTCCTGTCTATATCCCACTTAGTTACATGCTCGGTGGAATAACAGTCCTGATAGAAAAAGATAAGGTCCAAAAAGTAGACATTCCAGTTGATCAGGCGTTGAAACTTTCGGTCACGGCTTGGATTAAGTTCAGTGAAAACGATAAGCCGAAAGAATGATTTGTCCTCTCTGCCAAGATGAGAAGTCTCACATCTTTGAAAAAATTGGGGAAAAAACCTATTATCAATGCCAATATTGTTCACTCGTTTTTCTCTCACGTTCTGAACTTATTTCTCCTGTAGAAGAAAAAGAACGCTACGAAAATCACCATAACTCTGAAGAAGATAGTCATTACATAAAATACTTAACCACAACTGTTGAAAAAATTTCCATGATTGTCCCCAAAGGGGCAAGTGGTCTCGATTTTGGCTGCGGGAAATCTCTACTGATGGAAAAATTATTAAACCAACAAGAGGTTTTCGTTTCCTCTTATGACCTCTTCTTTCATCGGAATGAAGAAGTTTTTGAAAAAAAGTATGACTTTATTTTGTTATCTGAGGTCATTGAGCATCTCAGGGCCCCCAATAAGGAACTGCAAAGATTAACAGGCTTATTAAAAGCGAACGGATACTTATTTATAAAAACGAAATTATTAACGAGTGAGATAGGGGATTTTAAAAATTGGTACTATCGAAGAGATAAAACTCATATTCAATTCTTTCGTGAAGAGACATTTCTAAAAATGTCAGAACTTTTTCATTTGCAAAAGATTCGAGATTTAAAGGATGATTTATTTTTATTCAGGAACAATGGATGAAAAATAATGAGATAGCTCATTAATGATTTCGCGTCTTAATTTAAGCCCTCTGTACTGGACACCAGACATATCAAATATTTTTTTAGCAATTTGATTCTCAACAGTATCTTTATACTTATCTGATAAATAGACGACTTCTTTCACTTTCACCGTGGCGATCATTTTTGCGCACTCATGGCAAGGAAACAAAGTCACGTAGCACTTGGAGTGGGAAAGATCTGCCTTCGCATGAAGGATGGCATTTGCCTCAGAATGAACAACATAAGCGTACTTTTGTTGATCAAGCGGCACGGTTTTATTATTTCCCCAAGGAGTTATCGTTTCATCAATTCCTGCGATTTGCCCGTTGTAACCCATGGATAGCTGGTGATTATTGTGATCAACAAAGACGCAGCCAACCTTAGTGCTAGGATCTTTACTTTTAAAAGACGCCATAATCGCTTGGAGCATAAAGTATTCGTCCCAATTGATATGAGATGAAACTGGGAGGAAATTAACTTTCTGATCCATATAACGCGACCCCATCTAACAAAAAACATTAAACTTTTTGGTTACTTCGGAGTATCTTTTAAGGGTAAAAAACTGTCAATCAAGGTGTCTAATATGAAATACGAAATTCCTCGCGAAGCCTTTAAACAACGTCTAGAAGATCGACTTAATTTTGTTATGGTTGATTTACTACCTGCTGATAGAACTCCAGCGAAATTTGAGAATGTTGTTCACATAAACTACAGTTCTCAATTTAAAACTCAGTTCTCTTCACAATTTCCTAATAAAAACCAAAATGTCATTCTCTATAGCTTAGAAACTGGTGATGATGCTCCTGCTAGGGCAGCGAATGACCTTGATGAGCTTGGTTATCATTTCGTGTATTTTTACAACGGAACGCCAGATGATGTGGTTTTAGATAAAGGTTTAAATTAAGAAAAAAAAGCCCTCTTACGAGGGCTTTTTTTTTAGAAAAATGGTGCAAATCTGCAGTTAATAGTCGCCCATCCAGAAATAAATGGAGAGGTGAAATTCGTATTCACAAAAGCGAATCTATTTGATCCCATAGGAAGAAACTGTTCAACAAAAAATGTGTTGTAGACAAGGCCATGCACGGTTTGACCAAAAACTTGTCCATGACAAATAATCGGTTGTGCAAATGGGTTAATCACTTCAGCAGAGACCTGAAGAGGAAGCGCGATTACGTTTACACGTGGTTGAAACCATTGAGCGAAAGCAGAAGTTGAAAGAACAATTGTAAAAGCAGCAATAAGTGCTTTAAGTTTCATGAAAACCTCCAAATAAATCTGTATCTTTTTCTCTTATAGAAATTCTTTGGGCGTCCTGTCAACTAAGGCAAGCTGACATTCTTGGTGAAGAACGGTAAAACACCAGAAAATTAACCACTTAAATGAGAAGACTTTATGACAATACCGAGCCATTTTCCGACTGAACCCAAGAACATTTGGGAGCATTTTTTTGCCATCACTCAGGTCCCGAGGCCGTCAAAAAAAGAAGATAAAATGCGCGACTATATTCTCTCTTGCGCCCATAAACTTAACTTAAAAACGGATGTCGATGAAGTAGGAAACGTGATCGTTTATGTCCCTGGTTCATCCGGATATGAAAATCATGAAACCGTCATTATTCAAAACCACATGGATATGGTGACAGATGCGACACCGGATAGAAAAATTAATTTTTCACAGGACCCGATTATCACTTTTAGAGAAGGTGATTGGATTAAGGCCGATCGCACGACTTTAGGAGCTGACAATGGTATTGGTTGCGCAGCTGCCCTTTCTTTAATGTCTGATTCTTCAATTTCCCATCCACCTTTAGAACTATTGTTCACCATTGATGAAGAAACTGGTCTTAAGGGCGCCTGGGGTGTTGATGGGGCGAAACTCAAAGGAAAAAAGATGCTTAATCTTGATACCGAAGAGTGGGGGAGTTTCTATATAGGATGTGCTGGCGGCATAGATTATGAATTTAATAAAAAAGTTCAAACTGTCCAATCTGAGATAAAGGGACAATTTTATAAATTAACCGTAGGGGGATTTCTTGGTGGGCACTCTGGAGTAGATATCCACGAGGAGCGCGGAAATGCTATTAAATTTTTAATGGAGTGGTTGAATGCTCTACCGGAAAATAGTTTTGAGATTTTTGAATGGAGAGGAGGAAAAGCTCACAATATTATTCCGCGAGATGCTTTTGCTATCGTAAAACTAGCTTCTCCGGATGTTGCGCTTAAGGCTTCGCAATCAATGATAGATAAATGGAAAGCTTCACTCCCAGCAAACGATCAAGCCTTTCACGTTAAGGTTGAAATCGTTGATCTTCAAACTGAATCTGTCATTTCATCTAAGGATTCAAAGGATTTCATTAGCTATCTTTTGGCATTTCCTCATGGTGTTCATGCTTTTGATATCATCAGTGACAATAAGCTCGTCTCCTTAAGTAATAACTTGGCCATAAGCTTACTTGTTAAGGGCCAATTCTACCTTCAAACATCCTTACGTTTTTTTGACAGGCAGGAGTGTGTGGCATTGGAAAATAAGATTACTAAGATGGCAGAAAATTTAGGACTAGAAATTACGAAGAATGGGGAATACCCTAGTTGGAAGCCCGTAAAGGAGAATAAACTTTTGGATCTTGTATGTGAGAAATATCAAGATTTGTTCAATTCTCGCGCCCATGTGACAGCTATCCATGCGGGTTTGGAGTGTGGCATTCTAAGAGAGAAGATTGGCCCAATTGATGTTGTTTCTTTTGGACCTACGATTCTGGGGGCCCATTCTCCACAAGAAAGGCTTCATGTTCCATCAGTTGAGACGTTCTGGGTTCTATTAAAAGAAGTACTAAAATCGTTATAAAGGAGACTTACAGTGATTTCTTACGAGAATTATAAAATTATCCATCTCACTTCCATTTTGATCTTGTTCACTGGACTTGCTATCAGTTTTTACGGATCAAACCACAAACACATTAAAATTCTTACAGGCATTGCCACTCTTATCACATTAGTGGGTGGCATGGGTCTTATGGCAAGACTCGGGATAGGGCACGGAACTGGGTGGCCACTTTGGATAAAATTAAAAATGGCGATTTGGTTTATCATTGGTATTGGCGGGGCCGTAATTGCTCGTCGTTTTCCGAAATTTGGTAAACCAGCTTATTTTGTTTCAATCATTTTGTTCGTGATCGCAAGCCTCTCAGCAAATTATAAATTTTAAGTCATCGGGGGAGAAATTCCCCGATTGATTTTTTTTCTTTTCAATCTCATTCATTGGGCCCAAAATAAAATACATGTTGCATGTATTACTGCAAATTTTTATCTACATACTCATCTTTGATGTGATCATGAGCTATTTTCCAGACATGAGAAGACAAAAATGGGCACAGGTTCTGCACAAAATTGCAGATGCTCCACAAAAACCTATTAGAGATATGCTCCCAAAAGATTTAC
>CAMAYW010000220.1 GCA_945862475.1 Bacteriovorax stolpii | reverse complement strand
ATCTCGTTTAACTTTAAATTTTTCGAGAGTATTTTCTTGATCTTTTTGTATAGATTCTGGTTTTTGTGCTTTTCTAAAGGTCTCTAGTTTTGGAAAGGATTCAGAGATGATAGCGATCGAAGCCACAGATCGGTGATTCCCCCTTGACTCCATCACTCCAGGTGATGCTGATAAGATGGCCAGTAATGGTAGAACGGCCAATTGATGGCGATTAAAACTTTTCATAATTCCCCCTCAGGACATGATGAGTTGAATATGTCTTTCCAACTTTGGTGCCAACGGAAGCGTTTTACTTGGGCATTTGAGGTATGTCCTAATTAAGTTATTTATATCAGGCAGTTAGGGCTTGCAGAGAGGCCAGAAAATTGGATAAATTCAAAGGACTTAATTGGCTAAATAATTCACAGTTAGAATGAAACTGTTAAAAGTTTGGACATATTCGTCCTCCTTTGAATGTCCTAGAAGATAATTGGGGAGAAGGTATAATCAGTACTTAAGTAATTGAAAGGGCATCGGATTCAAAAACGGAAAGACTATGCGAAAGAGAAGAAGTGCCACCCGGCAGCCGAAAAAAATTAATTTTAATGTCGACCCCACCCATTTTTTAAATAGAGATATTTCCTGGCTTCATTTTAATCGAAGGGTTCTCCAGGAGGCAGCAGATAAGCGTAACCCTCTTTTAGAGAGACTTCGCTTCTTGATTATTTTCTCTACGAATCTAGATGAATTTGTTATGAAGAGGATTGGTTATTTAAAGCATCAGATAACATCTGGAATGAATCATCGATCTGTGGATGGCCAATCGGCAGAAGACCAATTAACGAAAATTAGAAAGCATATCAATGAAGATTTAGAGACTCAAAGATCTATTTATTTAAATCTCGTCGTAGAACTACAGCGACACGATATCTTTATTTATGATTATGAAGATCTGCATGGTGAGGACCAAGATTATTTAAAAAGTTATTTCAAAAGAAAAGTTTTTCCCGTCCTCACACCACTCTCGGTGGATCCGGGACATCCATTTCCTTTTATTTCAAACTTATCTTACTCTTTAGGAATTATTTTAAAGAATCCTCAAACCGAGACAATTTTATTTTCACGAGTGAAGATACCTCAGGTCATACCTGGTCTTATTTCTCTTCCAAAATCTGATGGTGATAAAAAGTTTAGGTTTGTTACGACCGTGACTTTGGTGAGATCTAATCTCCCTATGCTTTATCCGGGGATGGAAATTCAAAATACAGTTCCATTTAGAGTTTCGCGAAATGCGGATGTTGACCACAGAGAGGATGAGGCGCAGGATTTATTAATCCTTGTAGAAGAGGGAATAAAAGAGAGAAGACTTGCTGATTGTGTTCGACTTGAAATTCATAAAGACACTGATCACAACATCATGAATTTTTTAAAAGACTCACTAGAAATCCTTGATGATGATATCTATCTCATGGATTTCCCCATCGACTTTGGAATTTTAAAGTCTATTGTCGATTTAGATTTACCAAATTTAAAATTTAAACCTTGGTCTCCCATTATTCCAAAACAGTTTTTTGAAAGCAGCAATATCTTTAACCTTATAAGACAGGGAGATATCCTTCTTCATCATCCCTACGATAGTTTTTCTGGAACGGTAGAAAGGTTTATCTCTCAGGCAGCTGAAGATCCCAATGTCTTAACGATTAAAATGACTCTTTATAGGACAGGTGACAATTCTCCCTTTATCCGCAGTTTGATTAAGGCCGCTGAAAAAGGGAAGCAAGTCGTTTGTCTCGTAGAACTTAAGGCTCGATTTGATGAGCAAAGAAATATTGTGTGGGCACAAAAACTTGAGGATGCTGGAGTTCACGTCGTCTATGGAATTTTGGGACTTAAAACACATACGAAAACGACTCTCATTATTCGCCAAGAAGCTGATGGTGAGATTATGAGCTACGCTCATATTGGGACAGGAAACTATCACTCACAAACTTCTAATCTTTATACGGACCTTGGACTTCTGACGTGTAATAAAAAAATCTGTGAGGAAATAGTAGAAGTATTTAATTACCTCACGGGAAGCTCCCTTAAAACGGATTATAATGAAATTCTTGTGGCCCCGATTAACATGAAGTCTCGCTTCATCGCTAAAATTCAGCAAGAAATCAAAAATAAGAAGGCGGGAAAACCCGCGAGAATTATAGCGAAGATGAATTCCATGGAAGATGAGGTGATGACGGAGGCCCTGTATGAAGCAAGTCGAGCGGGGATTCAGATCACCCTGATTGTAAGAGGTTTTTGTTCGTTGAAGCCAGGTATAAAAGGGCTCTCTGAAAATATTCAGGTGATTTCCGTTATTGGTCGGTTTCTGGAACATTCAAGAATCTTTTATTTCGCGAATGGTTCTGATAACCCAGTTGAAGGAGAATACTTTGTTGGATCCGCAGATTGGATGCACAGAAACTTACATAATAGGGTAGAGCTCATCACTCCTATTTTTGATTTGAAGCTCAGAGAGAAGCTCTGGGAGTTCTTGGACATAATGTTAAAGGATAATCGTCAGGCATGGTATTTAAATGAAAACGGAACCTACACTCAAAAAGTTCCTGCTGACGGTGAAGAAGAACGCGGCACTCATGTGGAACTTATGATGAAAACAATTCAAAGGGAAAAGGCACACAATTGAAATTAATCTTTTTACGTCACGGTTTAGCGGAAGGGCATTTCTCACTTGAACAAGATAAGGATTTCGAAAGAGAATTAACTGAAGAAGGAATTAAAAGGCTCCATAAAACCTTTAAGTTATTTAAAAAAGTTCAGCCTTCAATCGATGTGATTTTTTCTTCGCCCCTAGCAAGAGCGATTCAAACAGCAGAGTACTTTTGGTCATATTATCAAGATGCTGACTTAGAAATGATGGCCGATCTTGATATCCTAGATGACCCAAGACACCTCGTTGAGTATATCTCTTTTCTTCCCACAGACGGATGTTACACCTTTATTGGCCATGATCCTCATTTAACGAAAGTAGTTGCCGCACTTTTGGCCCTACATCCAGAACATGATTTTATGACGATAAAGAAGGGGGGGATTTGTGTTCTAGAAGGGGGGATGTGGAAAGGATTTAAAATGGAACTTCTTCTTCAACCAAAAATGATGAAAACAATGGTGGATGATTAATCCTTCATGATGAAAACTTTAGGTACTTTTTCGAGCATAGAAAGAATAATACCCTCTTTAAGTCCCACTTTAGGGAGAAGAATTTTTTCAATTTTTAATTTTTGCATCAAGTGATGGGTCAGCATGATCGCTGGAAGAATCACATCCGCTCGGTTTTGATCTAATTCAAGTCTTCTGATTCGGTCCACATAACTCATAGAAAGAATCGCTTCTTCCATATGATGAATCTCGTTAAACATCGCTAATTCAGAGGTAGGTTTTCCCAAAATCTTTTTACGAATTTTTCCAATCCTTCTGAGGTTTCCGCCGGTTCCTATAAAGAGATCAATGTCCTTTAGCTTTAAGTGAGATTTTATGAATTGAATCATTCTCTCCATTTGAACGGAGATCTCTTTTTCTAAAGTGGCCTGATCGAGTTTTAGTAGTCTCACTGTTCCAACATTAAAGCTCTCGACAGCAAGAATTTCTTCATTCCTCACGAGGATAAGCTCCGTACTCCCACCACCAATATCCATCAAAATGGCATTTTTCCGTTTTAAATTCACTTGGCTTTTGACCGCATGAAAAATAACTTGTGCCTCTTCGTTTCCCCGGATCGTTTCAATCTCAATACCTGTGGAATGAGCAATTCTTTTTGCGAGGATAGGCCCATTTTTGGAGTCTCTCATAGCAGATGTCGCCATCGCCTTGATATCAGTCACGTTGTATTCTGTAAAAATATGAAAAAGCTTTATGAAGGCTTCCTCAGTTTTTTGCATCTTCATTTCAGAAATGGTGCCGTTTTGAAAAACATCTTCTCCAAGCCGAAGTGGTTCTCTAAAGCTTTTGACTATTTCTACCTTGTCGCCATCCTTCCTCGCTATGACTGCTCTTAAGGCATTAGAGCCCAAATCAATCGCAGCGATGGTTTGAAACTCCATAAATTTATTTAGGTAACTTGGCATATGAGTTAATATTACACACACTCTAGAAAAAGTCCCATATCTGACCTAATAAGCTTGTATTAAATATAGAGGAAATCCCAGATGAGATGGCAGAAGCTATTAGAAAGATATTCTTTAACCAAGCGACCGACCCTTCGTGTAGTCAGTCCTAGAGTTGGAACTTCAGTTATTCCTCTTGAAAAAAATGATTCTAGGATCTTTTTTCAGTACTTAACAAATAAAATTCATTCCTTGCACTTTAAAGGGTCAGAGAAGCAACTAGTGAGTATGATCCAAAAAATGCAAGCCGAAGAAGGATTTACCATAGAGAAGATGAGAACAAGTCCAGGGCGCAAGAAAGAGAAAATGGTGCTCCTCCATCTAAAGTTTCAGGATAATCTAGAATTAAGAAGAATTATAAAAATGGGCTAAAAAAAGGCCCGTTTCCGGGCCTTAATCTTTTATTTTGTAAGTCTTTTTTGAAGATTGGCGTTGATCGCCTCTAAGAATCCTTCGGTCGTGAGATACTTATCCGAAGTCACTTTATCTCCGTAAATGCAAGCAGCAAGATCTTTAGTCATCTTACCTTCTTCAACTGTTTTAATACAAACTTCTTCAAGTGCTTCGCAGAAGTTGATGAGTTCTTTATTACCATCAAGTTTTCCTCTGTGAAGTAGACCTCTGGTCCAAGCAAAGATGGAAGCAATAGGGTTTGTTGAAGTAGGCTTTCCTTGCTGGTGTAGGCGATAGTGTCTTGTCACTGTCCCATGGGCCGCTTCAGCTTCCAGTGTTTTTCCATCTGGTGTAAGAAGGACTGAAGTCATAAGACCGAGAGATCCAAAACCTTGGGCAACTGTATCTG
>CAMAYW010000219.1 GCA_945862475.1 Bacteriovorax stolpii | reverse complement strand
TGAATTCAAATCTTAAAGGCTTTCGCAAAGGCAAGGCACCTTTAGAGATGGTTCAAAAACTATTTGGGCCCCAGGTTGAAAACGATGCACTTTACCGTTTCATTTCTGACCAATACTACCAAGCGGTTAAAAAAGAGAATATTCGTGCTGTTGGTTATCCTCAATTTGGTAATACAAAATATGAATCGGGCAAAACAGTCGCTTTTGAAGCGACGGTTGAGATCATACCTGATTTTGAAATTAAGGATTACTCAAAATTCACTTTCAAAAGAGACCCAGCAACTGTGACTGATGAAGATTTTGAAACACTTAAGAAAAATCATCTTTCTCAGAAAGCCGAAGTTATCGAAGTAAAGGATGCTGGACACAAACTTATTAAGGGCGATTTAGCTGTATTTAATTTTGAGGGTGAAAAGGCTGATGGATCAAAGCCAGACAATATGAAGGCCCAAGAGTATATGCTTGAAATCGGTTCGGGCCAGTTTATTCCTGGATTTGAGGATGGGATGATAGGTTTGAAAAAAGGTGACAAGAAGGACATAAAGGTTACATTCCCAGCTGATTATCATGAAGAAGAGCTTAAAAATGCTCCTGTTATATTTCACGTAGAAGTTCTTGAAATTAAGCAAAAGACCTTTCCAGAATTTACAGATGACTTGGCCAAAGAGTTTGGTTTTGAATCTTTGGCAGATTTCACTGCAAAAAATAAAGAAAGGATGACAACTCAGAAGAAGAGAGAAGTTGCATCTAAACTCCAGCAGCAGATCTTGGAGAAATTGATTGAAGAGAATCAATTCGAAGTGCCCAAAGCCATGGTAGATGAGCAGAAAGAATCTGTTAAACAAGAACTCACTCGAAATTTAAAACAGCAAGGTTTTAATGATCAAATGATAAGTCTGTACTTTGAGCGTTGGGACAGTGACGTTACGAGTAAAGCCCTGTTCCAGGTTCGTTCGGGTTTAATTTTGGATAAATTAGCTAAAAAATACAATGTTGAGTCTACTGAAGCAGATCTTG
This sequence comes from Bacteriovorax stolpii, assembly GCA_945862475.1. GTDB lineage: Bacteria > Bdellovibrionota > Bacteriovoracia > Bacteriovoracales > Bacteriovoracaceae > Peredibacter. The sequence goes on along the minus strand of CAMAYW010000219.1, from coordinate 3,936 downwards.
ATGCAAAAATTGATGAAATGGTTTCTCAATCTGGCATGAAAAAAGATGAGATTTCAAAGTTTTATAAATCCAATGAGAATATAAAACGTAACTTGATGTACGCTATTCGCGAAGAGAAAACATTTGAGTGTCTTACGAAGGATATGAAAGTTTCTTAATTTTTTTTCTAACGTTGCTCCTCCTTCGGGGGGAGCAACTTTCCCACCATATGCCTCTGATCAATCTTAAACGACAAGTCCCATCCTCAAAATAAACTCTTATATCTTTTTTATCATAGGCAATCTTTAGGACATAGCTTTGTGGCGTAAATTCATTGGTAGAGGTGTTTGGATTCCTTTGCCGATCTAAGTTCAACCCGGAACAAAAGAATAGAAATAACACGGCCACTGGTTTCCACCGACGTATGATAATAAAAAATATAATGAGTAACAGGACGCAGTTAATTTCCAGCGAAGGTACTTTTTGAATGATTAGTGCAAACTGATCAACCAGCCACTGAAGTTGGCGAAGGATAAATACCCCAATGCTTAGCTGCCAATCCCACAAGGGAAAAGATAAAAGGAATAAAATTGGCATGAGAATAGCAAAACCAAAGTTAAGGATCGGTGAGAAAAAAAGTAACAGAGGAGAAATGTCCAAATCTTGAAAATAAGCGAGTAGTATCTGCCCGATAAAGAACCAAATGCTTAATAAAATGCCTTTAAAGCCTGCATAAATAATCCCTAGAAATAAAAAACTATAAGTAAAACTTAAAGCACTGTTTTGAAAAGTACCAAAGAGAATATCAAGATACATCGCTATTATAAAACCAGCATGAAGCCCCCAAATATTTTGGTTGAGCTTTATTAGTAACATTCTCTTTAAGGCCCCTAATCCAGGAAGGAAAATAAGGGCCACTCCAATCAGAAATAAAAAAATGAGTCGATGATTAATACTTTTAAGAAACTTCAGAAAAGGAAACAAAACCGCACTGAGATGAAAACCTGAGGGAGTAAATAAATGATTTAAACCCAACTTCTGATACCTTTCTTTCATGTATCGAGATAGAGGGGCCGAACGGCCTGTTAGAATCGATTCCCAAAGTTTTAATAAATCTAGGTCCTGCGTTTTTATTTTAGAGCGGGCCTCCTGGAAGCTTTTGAGCTTCGGGGTTTTTTCACTCCTAAAATAGAGGGATAAGCAATTGAGCTCGTGAGTTTTCTGTATCGCTAGAAGGGCAAAACTGGCGATGAAAATACAGATGGGCCAGGTTTTGTTCATACTCAAGGTAAAGCAAGTTCCTGGCCCAAAGTGATTAAGCGTAAGTCACCGATATAATTAAGTCTTTGTTGCGCTAGGCAAACTGGATTCCCTTGCCTCTCAGGGAGAAAAGGTATATTTACTGGAAAATATGGATATGAGCATTAAGAGCATTCTTCCTCAAATAATTTATTGGCTTGAGGAAGATGAGTTAACTAGAAATTTTCATTACACTAAGATGCTTCCTAAGCATGCAGTTAAATTACAATTAAAAATAAAATCACCTTTAATCCTGGCGGGCACTGATTACTTGGCAGCAACTTTTTTGCAACTAGGTTCGGAAAATGATTTTTCGTTTCTAACTTCGTATGAAGGGAAAAAGTTGACCGAAGGTACTGTTATTGAATTTCCGGAAACAATGCCGTTTAATATCGCAGTCTCGGGTGAGCGGTTAGCATTAAATCTAGTTCAACACGCAAGCTCCATCGCCACATGGACCCACAAGCATGTCGAAGTAGCTAAAGAAAAAAATATCAAGGTCCTTGATACCAGGAAAACCACTCCCGGGCTTCGTTCCCTCGAGAAATATGCGGTGAGGGTTGGTGGAGGCTTTAATCATCGATTTGGTCAAACTGATACCTGGATGATCAAAGACAATCACAAAACCTCTCTTGGTGGTCTAAAAAAAGCTTTGAGATTTTTTTTGGATCAGGGCGCGTTTTATACCAATATTGTTGTAGAAATTCATTCACTAGTGGAGCTACAGGAAGCCATCTCCTTAGGAGTTAAGCATGTCATGCTAGACAACTTCGATCCACAGGCGGTCCGAAAGGCAATTGAATTTAAAAGTGAAGGTATGACTTTTGAGGTTTCTGGAGGATTGAATCTAAAAACGATAAGTGAATATCTTATTGATGGTGTTGATGCTCTTAGTATGGGCTCCATTACCTACTCCGCTCCTAGAGTAGATCTTTCTTTAAAGTTTGAAAAATGAAGGATTTTAGCACAGATATCCTTATCATTGGCTCAGGTATCTCGGGCTTATCTGCTGCGATTAAGCTTGCTGAAAAAAAAATCAAAGTCACAATCGTAACTCGTGAGAAAAGACCCGAAATTACAAATACGTTTTGGGCACAAGGTGGTATCATATATAGCCCCAAAGATTTGAACGATCAGGAAGATCTCATTGAAGATATAGTAAAAGCATCTTCCTTCACTTCTAATATCGAAGCAGCAAAAATTTTATCATTCCGGTCAGCCGAGATCATTGATGAAGTTTTAATGCATAAGTCAAACACCGAATTTAGTAAAGATGAAGGTGGTGAACTTAAGTTTACAAAAGAGGCTGCTCATTCTCGGGATAGGATTATTTATAATGGAGATATGACTGGAAAGGCGATTCAGATAGCATTGCTTAATTACCTGGCCAATGTTGAAGTATTCCCGAATGTAACCTTTCTGACCTCACACACTGCTATAGATCTTATAACTCCAAATCATCACGGCATAGAAATCACCCAAAGATACGAAGAGAACCAGGTCTTAGGCGCTTATATTTTAGACCAACAAACAAATGATGTTCGTAAGGTTTTGGCAAAAATAACGATTCTCGCTACAGGCGGGATAGGTTCACTTTATCTTCATCATTCTAATTCTGAGGGGGCCAGAGGAGATGGGCACGCCATGGCCCACAGAGCAGGGGCAACCTCAACTAATATGGAATTCATTCAATTCCACCCTACAACTTTTTACAACCATTCTTCTCACCGTCGTTTTCTTATTTCGGAAGCGATTAGGGGAGAGGGAGGAAAATTGATTAACTCTCGTGGTGAATTTTTCATGAAAAAATACCATTCAGATGAGGAATTGGCCCCGCGTGATGTTGTCTCTCGAGCAATTTTAGAAGAAATGATTTCCGGAAAAGAAGATTGTGTATATTTGGATATTTCTCACAAAAACGAAAACTACCTACGATCTAGATTTCCAACGATCTATGCATATTGTCTTGAGAACAAAGTTGATTTAACGAAGGAACCAATTCCTGTGGTTCCAGCCGCGCATTATACGTGTGGTGGTGTAAAAACCGATCTTAAGGGCAGAACAAGCCTTAAGCGGTTGTATGCAGTGGGTGAGGTTGCATGTACTGGGCTTCATGGTGCTAACCGCTTGGCTTCTACTTCTCTACTTGAGGGCTTAACCTGGGGTTATATTGCTGGAGAAGATATTTTGACTTATTTAAGTGAAATCAAAGACTACAGTCCTGAAAAAATCAAAGATTGGACGTGCGCTCTTGAAGAGGTAGATTTGGCGCTCATAAGACAGGATCAAATGACTTTGAAGCAAACAATGTGGAACTATGTTGGTCTTTCTCGTTCCCAAAACCGGCTCAATCGGGCCCGTGCTATGTTCATTGAGCTTCAAGATGAAATTTCAAAATTTTATAAGAATGCTCAGCTGCATGATGAGCTAATTGGACTACGCAACGGTGTTGAAGTTTCTTTTATGGTGCTAAATGCCTCACTTCGAAATAAGCAATCTGTTGGTTGTTTCTATTTAAAAGATTAGATTTAAATAAGCTTTATATTGTTCGCACTCAACTGAGGATTCATAATTATAAAAAGAGGCCCGCCGTAGGGCCTTTTTTTATGCAACAATTTTATGCCTAGAAAATGGGTAAGATCTTGCGATAAAAGCGCT
>CAMAYW010000218.1 GCA_945862475.1 Bacteriovorax stolpii | reverse complement strand
TCTTGGACGATCCATAGCACCTGTAGCGGTATCGCCAATTTTTTTAACGATATCCATTCCACGTACTACTTTGCCAAACACTGTATGACGACCATCTAAGTGTGGAGTAGGAGCGAGGGTGATAAAAAACTGAGAACCATTTGTTCCTGGGCCTGCGTTGGCCATAGAAAGAACACCTTCAGTGTTGTGTTTTAAGTGAGATTTAAATTCATCTTGGAAACGGTAACCTGGGCCTCCACGGCCTGAGCCTTCAGGACATCCGCCTTGGATCATAAATCCACGGATCACTCTATGGAAAATAAGTCCGTTGAAGTAAGGACCTTCTTTTACGGACTCTTGTCTTCCTTCAGCAAGGTTCACAAAATTCCAAACGGTTTCTGGAGCATCCTTATGGAAAAGTTCAATTTCAAACTCTCCCAAGGTTGTTTTAAAAATCGCCGATAGACCTTTAACTTCTTCTTTATAATCAATTTTTTCTTTTTTCATCATGCCGAACATAAAAACTCCTTATTAAAGAACAATTTCTGTAGGTAAAAGTATTTCACTTGGTGAGACAAAGCGAACGTCCACACTAGGTGCTAATAATTTTTTGATTTCTAAATGAAGACCAGGTTTTAAATCTAAATCAGATCCAAAGGGAGTTAACCACTCAGCAGAAAGTGTATAAAACCCAACTTGATCTAAATTATTGTCGACGAGCCATTGATTAAGATCCTGCTTTGATAAACAAGAACTAAAAAGCACGGGCAACCTTTCATCAAAGCGGCCAAGCTCATTCATTTTCTTTAGTTCATTAACTTGATTGAGCGCCATATAACGATCAACCCAAATGATATCCACTTTTTTTACAAGAGGTGGTACTTTAAAGACTCTCACTCCCCCACGAACGTTTTCTAATGTGTTCGAGAAGAAAGCGGCTTCTTCTACTGGTTTTAAAAAACGGAGCGCCGTTGACCTAAAATAAGACTCAAGCCGATCATTGTATTGCGCCTGGAATTCAATCAGTTCAGCATATTTTAAATCATAGGTCTTACTTAATTTAGAAAAATCCAAATACTGATAGGAGTGTTTTTTAAAACACTGACCAGAGGCAGAATGATTCGCCCACGATGGGAGTTCCGGTAAAAAAAATTGCTCAATTCCAGAAGTACGATAAGGAGTCTGATCAATTTCAGATCTCATCTGCCCCTGAGAGCAACTAATGAGAGCTAACAGGAGAAAAGAGTTTAAAAATCTCATCCTCAATTCCTTCTATTATTAAAAGATCTTTTTCCCAACTATCTTTTAGATTAATTCTCGTAGGAGTGACATCAAAAAAACCCTGCTCATTTGGATCAACCTCAACAAAAGAGCGATCTTTTTTAGCATGGGCAATTAAAATATGATCCACACCCAGCGTTTTTAATTCAACATTATTATTCTCTGGATGTTTTTTTCCGTGGCGAAATTCTGGTTTCTCAAGTGTTAAGAACATTCTCTTTCGATCAATCAGTTCATCAATCGCTGTGACATTGTGGCCTGAGAAAAAATTCAGTCTTGGTATGGGTTCAGGAGGTCTAGGTATTTTTACTTGCACAAAATCATCGAGTTCCTGCCAGTCACGCAGTTTTTTTGTGAATCCTTCAATTTCTTGCTGAAATTCATCCTCTAACAGGTTGATGATTTTAAGTAATTTTTCAGCAACTCTTGGAGTTGCTTTTAATAAAAAGTCCTTAAAAGGCTCATCCTCAGTCGTGACAATAAAAAGATTCGATCGTTGATCTTGTAGCCAAGTTGAAAGTGATAAGAGAATTTCTGCAGCAAGGGAGTCAGAACCAATAATTGCGATATCTCTTAATGCTGGAGAAGAAATCATCTGCTGGCCCTTTTTTAAGGCCACCATGGAGTAAGAAACCTTATCTGTTGCTCGGCTCTCACCAAGGGCCTTTCCACTCGCAGCAGCTGAAGAGCGGCTTAAATCAGATCGAAAATCCAAAACTAAATCATAATCTTGATACATCTCAATGGTACTTGTTAGAGATGTGATAAACTCTTCTGTTAGTTTTTTATAGGTTTCTGGGTTTACTTCTTTCTGCTCTTCAATGAATTCTTTTGGGTTCACGCGATAGATAATTCTAAATAAATCGAGAAAACGACTCCTGCCTGGAATGACTTCTCCTGGTGCCAAAAACCTTTTGGAGACAGAAATAACGTCATCACTTCTCACTTCTTGATGAACTTTTAAATAATCAGTAAGCGGTTTTTCATATCTTTGTACCCACTCATTCCAGCTAAAGGCTGCCGGTGAATAATTAAGATTCATTTCTTTTAAAAGACCCAACCCTAAATCACTGATAAATGCATCAACTGGCATATGTGAAGAATCAAAAAGAGTGAAATCATCTTGATCGATATACCAAGTGAGAGCAGCTCCATGTAAATGGAAACGAATTGCAGCTTCAAGAGCAAGTGGTGAGTGTCCAATAATGGCCAATTTCATAGGCGCCAATAATATCAAAAAAAAATCCGTTGGGCGATGAATATACCCAACGGAAGCTATGCAATAAAAGGAATACTAGATGAATTTAGAGGAAGTAAACTTTCGACTCGCCTCTATCAAGGCAAGAATACTCAGCGTATTGGTAAATGAAATTAATAAAACTTGCCAGGGCCTTAAAGCTTGGAAGGGATGTATCAAACTCTCCACCTAACCGTAGCCAAGCATTTCCGTCCTGATCGATATATTCACTTGCATGACGTACTGTGACGACAGCTGGAATATATGTTCCCTTCGTGAAAAAGAGCTTCATGGTGACTTCAGTATCAGACTTAAATTGATTTTTAGCTTTCATGGTAAAAGGTACCTGAAACTGGCAGCCTTCACCGGAAATATCGAGGAGCTTGACTTCAAAACCTGCACCCTGATCGTCAATAACTGTTTCGACTCCAAGAAATTCTTGGAATACAACACGCTCGAAAGATCTTCTTTTCTGCTCGATACTTTGTTTTCTTTTCTCGCTAAAATCTACAACTTTTTTATCATCTGACATACAAACTCCTTGAACTCAGTCGATGACTTATCGACGGTCCAAGGACTAAGCTGAGGAAAAATTCTGGGATTAATTAAAGAACAACTTTTTCCAGTTGACCGATAGGCTCAGGATTCATCAGTTTTTGGGCAAGACGCTCAAAGTGATCAGTTAAATCAGTTATACACACCCTTATTTGTCGGGAACTAGTTGGTTCAGCTTTTATTTTACCAGACTCAAAAAGAGTTTTTAGCTGAAGGGATAAAACCTCACCACTCTCCACCAGAGTGACTTCTGGCCCAAGTGTTTTAGAAAGATCAGGCCTAAGAACAGGATAATGAGTACATCCCAAAATGACGGTTTTAATTTTTTCTTTTTTTATTTCTGCTAAATATCTTTCTGCCACAAGCTCCGTGATAGGATCACTCACAATTCCCTCTTCAACGAGAGGAACAAAAAGAGGACAGGCCTGTTCAATCACGACAGAAGCGGAATCGAGCTCCTTTAGAGTTTTCTCGTATGCATGTGAGCGAATGGTGGCAGATGTTCCTAAGACTGCAATCTTTTTATCAGATGAAACTCTGAGGGCCTCCCTCGAACCGGGTTCAATCACGTTGAGAAGCGGAATGCCTTCAAAGTCATGCTCTCCTAAAAAGACAGTGGAGGCAGAGTTACAGGCAATGATGAGAGCCTTTACATTCTGATCTTTTAAAAAGTTTAAAATCTGTACGCCATATTTTCTAATGGTTTCTGGTGACTTATTGCCGTAAGGGAGCCTAGCGATGTCGCCCAAGTAACAAAAAGATTCCTGGGGAAATTTTTGGGCCAAAACTTTTAAAACCGTTAGGCCTCCGAGGCCTGAATCAAAGATACCAATGGATTGTTTCATAATCACTTTCTTGAAAGTATTTTTCTTAGCTTCGCTACTTTCTCAAGGTTTCGCAAGAGTTCTGATGAAATGAGCCCCGATTGGGCCAACATTTTGTCTGCCAACAAGTCTTTAAGGAAGTCTTTTTCCCAAATTGGTGCGTAATAAGATTTTGACTGAGAGACAGCTTCCTGCATTGAATCTTGTAGCTTCATTGGAACAATATCCGGAAACACCCTCTTAGCGTCATCTTGAGTCACGACCGTTGGATGTTCTAAACTTTCAGTAAGCTTCTTACCAATTTGAGCGTGCTCAGGAACAGCGTAGTCAAGGGCCTTCAAAATGATTTTTGATTCCACGTCAGGCAACTTAACTTTTGGTCTTTTTAATCCTGCAGAGGCTGCATAAAGATCCAAAAGTTCTCCGTAGCTAATGGCCTCCGGTCCACCGATTTCAAAAACGGAGTGGCCAGTTAATTTTGATCCTAAGGCTTTCGTTAAGTAATTTAACAAATCTTTGAGGGCCAGTGGCTGACACTTTTGATTAAGAAGTGGAAGTTCTGGACGAATAGGAAATCTCTCACACATAGCCTTAATCATCTCAAATGACAGTGACCCCTCACCTAAAATAATACTCGCTCTGAATTCAATGACACTTAATCCACTAGCACCCAAAATACCACCTGTTAAATGTCGGCTCCGTAAGTGCGGAGAGAGATCTTCACCTTCCTCTCCTAATCCTCCAAGATAAATAATGTCTGGAGAAGTTGATCTAACCCAATTAATAAAATTTACCGCGGCTAGAGATTCGTGATATTCAAAATCTCGATCCTCCCCCTTCATCCCATGAACAAGATAAAAAGCTTTTTCAATTTTCTCTAACGGATGGAGTGTGGCGGACTTAAGTAAATCTCCCGTTATCCAGGTAACGTTTTCAATTTCAATTTTATTGTTAAGATCTCTTACAAGGGCAATGACTTCATGACCAAGCTGACTGAGTTCATGAATGAGAGCACGACCAACAAAACCATTGGCACCTGCTACAAGTATTTTCATTTTTCATCCTTTTTACTAGAAATAAAATGCCATTTAAGATGCTCACCAAAGG
>CAMAYW010000217.1 GCA_945862475.1 Bacteriovorax stolpii | reverse complement strand
AACACCCAAGAGGAATTAACTTAATGACAACAGTCAGCAATCCACCAGAAATTAAATATTTCAACAGAAAGACGGGAAACACTGAAATTGAAAAGGTTTACGGAGATTGGTTCATTAAGTTTCTCTACACTTCTTCTGCTGGGCAAAAGGTTGGAAATATCTTCACCAACAAATATTTTAGTAGGGCCTATGGTGCCTTCCAAGATCTTCCCTCGAGCCATAAAAAGGTAAGACCTTTTATAGAAAAATTTAATATTCAAATCGATGAATATGAAGCCGGTACCAGACCTTCTCTTGATCCTAGAGATTCCTACAGAACTTTTAATGAGTTTTTTATTCGCCGATTTAAGCTTGGGAAAAGATCGTTTGTTACTGATCCCCAGAGAATGCCAGCTTTCGCAGAGGCCCGTTATGTTGGTTTTGAAGCCGTCAATGAAACGTCTGTCTATCCAGTAAAGGGAAATTATCTTAAGGCGAAAGATCTTGTTGGAAACGATCAGGTCGCTAAAATTTTTGAAGGTGGCCCTCTTCTTATCGCGCGATTATGTCCAGTGGATTACCATCGCTATCATTACCCAGATAGCGGAAAGGTTTTAGATAATTTTCGAGTTCCTGGTGCTTATGATTCTGTTAATCCATTCGCCCTTCAACATAAGAATCAAATTTTTATTAAAAATGAAAGACATGTTTCGATCCTTCAAACGGAAAACTTTGGTCGACTTGCCTACATAGAAGTCGGTGCCATTTGTGTCGGAAAAATCGTTCAATCTCATCGCTGGAATAAACCATTTATGAGAGGAGAGGAGAAAGGATATTTTCTTTTCGGTGGATCAACGGTTGTCCTTTTAGGTGAGAAAGGGGCATGGAAGCCTTCTCAGGATATTGTTACGAATACCTGTAAGGGCATAGAGACTTATCTTCAGTTAGGGTCTGAGGTTGCGATTAAAGCTTAATTTTACAAACAACAGGGAAGTGATCAGATGGATACTTCCCGTTCATGGTTTTTTTCTCGAGAAAACATTCTTCGATCTCAAGCTCTCTGTCAGCTAGGACCCAATCAATCCTAGAGCCATTGTTATTTTCACCATTAAAGGAATGGTGTGAGGTTTCTTCGTATTGATTATGTAAAGTCCAGCTATCATGAAGTTCCGGAAAGGCTTGATTTAAATATTTTCTAATTTCACTCTGAGGGCCGTCATTAAAGTCTCCCATGATGATAAGTTTCGCATCCTGGTTTTTTACTTTTTTTATGCCTTCAGCTAAGACCTTTATTTGCTCAAATCTCGTTTCTGATTTGATATGATCTAAATGAGTATTCACAATCAAAAGGTCTTGATTGCAATTTTCTGGCCTCAAGTTCATCCATGTCATAAGTCTTGGGAAAGCACTTCCAAAAGAAAGACTCCCAGCTTGATGAGGTGTCTCCGATAACCAAAAATCATTACTCGATAGAAGCTTAAATTTTTCCTTTTTAAGAAAAAAACTTGGATACATTCTCTCGTCTATCCACTCTCGGTGGTGATCAACAATTTCAAATGGACCTAGAAGATCACCAAATTCTTTTAACTGTCCCTTTCTTCCTTCTTGAGTGGCGATTATATGGGGATCATGCGAGAGAAGAATTTCTGAAAGGATGGCCTTTCGATGAGGCCAGGCATTGGCCCCATCGTCGGGATTATCAAAACGGATATTTGAACTAATAAGAACGAGATTCATTCGACTATTGTACGTGTTTTACAAAATCTTCTCAACAAAGCTTTCAATTTCAATACTTAACTTACCCTCAAGATTAGAATAAGTTGAGGCTTCCCTTTCACGGCTAGGTAAAAAAGAACAACTGTTGTGGTATTCTCCAGTTAGGACGAATGAATCAGTTTTTAAATGATTAAGTGAAAAGGACATGTTTTCAGGTGTTTTGACGAAGTTCAGTACCCACTCATCTCCTAGGCCCTGACTTCCTTGAAAAATGGTCATATTTTCAATTAACTCCACCTCATTGATGTTTTTAATTAAATAATCAATCGTTGGAGTGTGGTGAGTTTCTTGATCAATGACTCTCATAAAGTGAGTGCAAGTCACTCGATCGGGGCCATTTCCATGTGCTCCTCCTCCACCTCCATGGCCATGCTTGATGTTTTTTGTAACTTCTTTAAATGTCCTAAAGGTTTGATCGAAAGAGTGAATTTTTAAGTACACTTTTGCATTTTTTGAATTCGATAACTGAACGTGAGTCGTCGATTGTCCATTTAACCTTAGAAGTTGATGCTTCTTTTGAACAAAATGACTTTTTAATTTTTCACTTAATTCTTTGGGAGAAATATGAACTAGAAACTTATCACCGTTTTGTAGTTCTTTGAGAAACCATTGAGGAGATTCCGATTGATCTTCGTTCATTAAAAGATGGTCCTCAATATAGGGAGCAGTTTGATAAATACCTAATGAATGCTTGATCGCCTCAGTTCCTAATTCTTTTGAGACATACATAATCTCTGTTTTCTGTTTACTCATGAGATGAAGTTTATAAGTTTTCTTTTTAATGGATTGAATTTTGTCTAAGGTGAGATTTTTTCTAAGAAGTAAGAAGAATTCTCCCCTTAGAATTCCAGATAGGTTTTCTTTCGATAATTGAAAAATCATCTCATCTTCCCATTTCCCGAGGATCATTTCTCCATCGCTCGTTTTAAGAATTAATTCATTGGCCGAGTCTGAGTCCTGTGAAAACTTAAGATCCACTTGATAAAAAGATTTTGTTAGTAAAGGGGCCACTTTTGTCTGGATCTTTAACTTCTCGCCCTCTAGTAGGTGAGATTCATTTGGAAGAAATCGCTCATCAATCGTCATGTCGTTAAGGATTTTATCTTTTATTGAAAAATCATTACTGATTGGAATCTCTTGAAATTCTTTTTCCTTAAAAGACAGAGATCCATGAACTTTTTTAACCTCATCGATATGAGCGATATATTTCTGGATGGATTCCTCCTCATGATTCAGAAGTTGATCCCCGTCTTTATCTCTGATGTCGACATATTTGGGCTCCTCATGTTTTCCACACGATACGAGAATTAATAGAAAAATGAATTTCATCTTTTACCCTTTCACAATTTGTTTCACGACTTTCTGCACATCACTCATTCCCCAAAAGATAATTTTCTTATCCTTTAAGAGAGTTGAACTTTGAGACTTTTCATTCGCCTCTTTCAAAAATGATTCAAGGTTATGTAGCATCGCTTTAAATATTTTTTCATCTTTTTCATCGAGTGCAATTTTTTGAAAACGGTAGAGTTTATCTTCCTTCATATCAGCAATGGCTTCAATTACTTCAAGGGATTCAGCTTTCTTCGCCTCTTGACCATTTTTTTCCTCAATAATAAGAGGACTGATACGAGGATTTATTTGGTATGTTTTTTTCTCAAAGGAAATGATCCCTTTTAAAATAAGAGCTTGAAGTAAATTAAAGCACACATTCTCCTGGAGTCCTGTTTGTTCTTGAATCGTCTCAAACGGTTGACCATGCTTTCCAAGACTTTCTACAATTATTCTTTCTAATGAAGTGAGACCTTTCATAAAAACTCCTTAAGCGATAACTGCTTCTTCAAATATTGGGCTTAATAAATTTCGCGTAAATTTTCTCGTATTCACCTTCCGCTCTATATAATCTGCGATCCTTCCAAGCTCTTCGTGACTGAGAATGGAAGAAGCCTCTTCTATGTTCTTGTTCAGGCGGGATTGATTTGGATTCTCGGCGATTTTTATTTGAATCGCTTTCTCGAAGGCCTCGAATTCTTTTAGTCTCATGGGTTTGCCATTAACGAGACGAAAAACTCGGGTGATTTGGATGCCCGTTCGGGCGGAGATTTCACGTAGTGTTTCTTGTGGATAGAAGAGGCGATAACGTTGAATCGTGCTATTTTGTAGGGACATCTGGGCTACTCCTGTTTTTATTCAGATGTAGACCCCTAGAGCAAGGACCGTGCCAACTATAATTGAAGCTTATTTTCTTGAAGAATTCTGTAAAAAGCCGAACTTGAAATTTTAAGGTCTTTAATACAAGCGGTGATTTTTCCTTGGTTTCTCATCATCGCCTCTTCCACGGCCCTCTTTTCAATTTGAGAAATATAGGATCTAAGTCCATGCTCGAAGACATGATCTTCCCAATTCTCTTTTACTGTAAAATTTGTGACCTCTAATCCGAGCATCTTTCTCACGAGAGCTTCATCGATGATCCCTGAAATGCCTTGTGAAAAACGCTCACATGTTTTTCTTAATTCTCGAATATTTCCCTTCCAAGAGTGTTTCTTTAATAGATCCATCGCCTCGGGTCTTATGACAAATCGTCGTGGCGATTTTTTTTGAAAATGCTTTACTAATAATTCAATATCATTGGGTCTTTCTGAGAGAGATTTAAGGTGAAACTGAAACCCCGTGATCCTATGAAAAAAATCTTCTCTAAACTCTTTTTTAGAAATTTTATCCTGGATATTTTCACAAGTCGCCGTTACGAGGGTAAATTCTGCTCTCACGGGAGTTGATGCTCCCACTGGATAAAAGGTTTTTTCATCTAAAGCTTTTAATAACTTTTGCTGCATAGACATAGGCATGGTGGCCACTTCATCTAGAAAGAGCGTTCCCCCATGGGCCAGTTTGAGCTTTCCATCTTTCTTATGATCTGCACCTGTAAAAGCCCCTTTTTCATGCCCAAAGAGTTCAGATTCCAGGAGATTTTCTGAAACTTCCGAACAATTTAAATGAACAATGTTCGCTTCCGGATGCGTGATTTCATGAATGAGTTTCCCCAAAAGTGACTTTCCGGTCCCCGTTGGGCCAGAGATAAAAAGCGTTTGGCCTTTCCAGTTGATATCACATAAGCGTTTGATTTCCTGGATAAGTTCCTCATCTTGAGTGATAAAATCCTCTTTAATAATTTTATCAAATATAGAATCTCGGGCGTGAATAAATTTTTGAATGTACGCCGGAAGTTGATCTTTAATTTTAAATTTGGAAAGGAAGTGCTTCGCCCC
>CAMAYW010000216.1 GCA_945862475.1 Bacteriovorax stolpii | reverse complement strand
ATTGGACCTTTGAGTCTTTGTAATTGGCCTCAAACCTTACGTAATCCCCCTGACGAGGATAAGAGTGTGAAATATTTGAGAATACGAAAGTGAATATGATTCCAAGGTAAGTTACTAATTTCATATTTAAAGATTAGCTCTCAAATATTGCAAAATATACTTAATTAATTTGCCACACTGCCTACATAGCATTTCCTCCTCCCAAAACTTGTCAATTGGGTCCCTGATTTTGTTTAATTAATTCATGTGGTTTAAGTATTTAGTCTTTTTAATCCTCTCACTCAATTCGTTTGCTTCATTTGCAAAGACCACCACTGTGATGATCTATTGGGCCGTAGATAACGATCTTTATCAATTTAGCATCCCTTATTTGAATCAGTTTAAATCTCTCGCTGATGGATCTAAATTGAATCTTTTTTTGGAGTACGATTATCCAGGGAATAAACACTCTGAACGTTTTATTAACTTCAAATTGATTGAGAAAATAGGTGAAAGAGATTCTGCTCATCCCGACACGTTGACAGATTTTATTCGTTTTGGTGCCAAGTCTTTCCCTGCTGATGAATTTGTATTGATCATTGCGAGTCACGGATCAAACTGGAGTGGGGTGATTGAGGATCGTACGTCAAGCACCTACATGTCGCTTAAAAATTTAAGAACAGCACTGATGAGAGGTAATGACTATCTTCCCTCAAAGAAAATAGATTTATTAATTTTTGATGCTTGCCGAATGTCGTACCTTGAAACTCTTTTTATGATTGGAGATCAAGCTCATTTAATTTTAGGATCTGCTTTTGATGTGAATGGATTTAACCATAGAACACCCTTAAGAGAACATATTTTAACGGGACAATCATTACTCAAAACGGCTAAAACCTATGTTGATGTCTATCCACGTTTTCCTGGTAACAGGGAGTACCCTGAGATGGGAGCTTCCCTTCTAAAATCAAATGACTACTTAGATTTATTTTTCTTATCAAAGTTTTTTAATGAACTCATACTTCGAACTGATGATGACTTAAAGATGTTGATGTCAGAAATTTTCTACACTGGTGGAAAGAATGAGGATTGGGGATTTGATCTTCTAAGACTTATTCGCACAAGTGGCGAACTGTTTCCAGAATTATTGGAGTCATCACTTTATTTACAGATTAAGTTTTCTGATTTGATTATCTCTAGTTCGGTCACTCCTGGTTCTATTACTCACAGTGGCCTAGGTCTCACATGCGCTAAGGAATTATCTCAATATAAGAAATCACTCATCTCTTCTGAAATTCCAGAGTGGGCAAATTTATGTAAGAGATTGAGGAAGTTTCCTAAAGAAAATTAATAACATTCCTTTCATTTTTTTAGTTCAATCACATCAATTTCTTTCAATTCTCCGTCGATGCACTTCATTGGGCTATGAGTTTTGATGTATTTTTCTAATTCAGTCCAGTATCGAAGTCCAGTATAGACTCTGCCGTGGTAGAGGACACCTTTAAGCCAAGGGA
The DNA here is from genome assembly GCA_945862475.1 of Bacteriovorax stolpii. Lineage (GTDB taxonomy): Bacteria > Bdellovibrionota > Bacteriovoracia > Bacteriovoracales > Bacteriovoracaceae > Peredibacter. The sequence continues at coordinate 3,554 of CAMAYW010000216.1, read as the reverse complement.
GAACTTTCTCGATTGCAAAAATCACTTCAGATGGGAACGCCATGGTATAAGACTTTAGTAAATTGATTTTATTCCCTCCAATTCGATAGACATGACCCTTTTTAGTGAGACCGGCCGGCATATTAACACCAGCAAAATGCATACCTAAATGACCATCGATTCTTCCTAAAGCCTCGAACATTGAATAGAGTAAAAAACCATTGAGTTTTACCACGACAATATCCCAACCACCGTCACCAAAATTTCTAAAATGCGGGAAATTATCAACCATGTCGAGATATCTAATCGGTCCTGCGGGAATGAGCTCTCCCTCAAAATTAGCGATATGGAGCCCAATATTGGCCTTTGTAATTTCTCTTGTCATGTTGGCAAGATGAGTCCCCCAACAAGTAATTTTCGTGTGGCCTGAACCACCATTTAACGGAAAGTTACTCTCACCAATAACTTCTTCCATGTCCCTTTTAAAATATTCTTCTCTGTGAATTTTCGCTTCTTCAATTTTTAACAGAAGATCTGGATCGTAAGGAACCTCAATACCAGCATTATGAATTTTGTAGCTTACAAATTGATGTTTTTTTGTTTTGGGATCAAACTCAATAATGAGTTGACCTACACCCATAGCATTTGAACCAGCTTGAAGAATTGGTATTTCTTTTCCATGAGCGTTCTTATGCATGAAGGGTTTTTCCAATCGATCATGAGTGTGTCCACCAACGACGAGATCAATCTCTTTTGAATTTTTCACAATGAATTTATCCATCGGAAAACCGATGTGGGTAAGGGCAATGAGAAAATCGACTTTCTTCATTTTCGAATAAAGTTCCATAGGCGGGACTGCGAGATAAGGAGCAAAAATCACGCCAGGATTAAGAATAGGGTATTGGAAATGAGGTTCTGCAGTGGAGAGACCAAATACGCCAATTCTTATGCCAGATTTTTTAAAAAACGCCATCGATGGGATTTTACCCTTGAGTCCCATCGCCCATTCACCACTTAGGTTCGCTGATAGAATTTTTGCCTTTAGTTGAGCTTTTTCTATTTGACGTGCAAGACCCTTTCCTCCTTGCATATAATCGTGATTTCCAAGAACAGCAGCATCTATTCCTAATTCATCTAGCATTCTTAGTGAGTCTGCCCCCTCATCGGCCATGTAAAAAGAGGTTCCTTCACCAAAATCCCCACCATCAAGAAACAGTGTCGGCATTTCTTGAGCGAGAGCTTCTTTTTTTAACTCATTAACGATTGTTTTGAGACGAGCATATCCACCTCTACCTGTTCGACTTCCTTCAAAAAAAGAATGAAGGTCATTGGTGTGAAGAATTTGAATCCTCACGGCAAGTGCCTCATGAGTTAAAACAGAAAACAAAAGTGCTAATAAGATTCGATTCATATTTAGACCATCTGAAAAATTAATGTTTGAGCTAAAATACTGTTTTTTGGTATATTGTGGCTAGACGTGATGAGTAAATGCCTAATAATATTAAGTGTAGGGGTGCCAATTAAAAATCTCTTCCACAAGAAATGCGCCATATTTTCAAGTTCCTATTAGTTTAAATGAATTTTATTTCAAACCTAACTTTAAGCATTTAGACCAATTGGACTCAATTTTTTATAAAACCTGAATCTTGTTTCGTATTGGGTTTAAAATAGTTAGATCGTTGTGATTCAAAGGAAGTATATGAAAGATCTTTTTTCATCACAGGACTCAAGGTTCGCCATTAAGACTGCCCTCCTTGTAACGCTAGTTCCTTTTATTATGCTTGTAATCGTTATCTATTCCACCTGGCTGCTCCTTTCTCTAAACTTTTCCTACTTTCTCGCTAACGGATTTCCTTTGAGCGAAGAAAACATAGACGTATTTACAGATTTTCTTCTTCAATCCCAAGCTGAATATCTTCCTCATACCTTTTTATTTTTCATTGGGGTTTTCTTTATAGGACTCTTTTTATCTTATGTGATTTTGAGACCATTTAATGAACTCTCAGATATTTGTAGAGAGCTAGTACTCGCTAAAGATGAGAGAATTAGAATTGTTGGATTAGAAAAAAGTAAATTACTTATTAAACTTGGTAACTTTATCGCTCGCTATTTTGATGCTCAAAAAAATGGGAGAGAGGTTTCAGTTCCTCAGGAACTCCTATTAGTCAAAAAACCAGTGATGGATTACGTTTTTTACTTTCAATTCTTTTGTCTAATCCTAATTCTCATGACGATTGCTATCGGTTCTCTATATTTATTTGTAGATCAACTTCAGGATTCAATCATCTATTCGGCGATGCAAATATTGAAAGCTCCTAAGGGTATGTCTACTTTCTTGGCTTCACAAAGAAATGTTTACGATATGATTGTTTTCATTCCCTCGGTTGTAGGGGCAGTCCTTTATATATTCATGTCTAGGCTCATTATCTCAAAAGTACAGGGTGTGACTTATGGTTACGTGCGTGACGTTTGCGAAATAGCTAGTGGAAATAAAACCCGCAGACTCCTTAATCGTGAGCAAGATCCAGGAAGGCAAGCTGCCATGGCGGTAAATGAGGTGATGGACATTTTGCACCCTAATCCAAAGATGAAAGTGGAAGTTATCCAATTACAGGGACAAACAACAGAAACTTCTAAGGCATAGAGCTAGATTAATTCTATTATTGATTTAAAAAAAAGATGCCAATGGAAAACCTATGGATAAACCAAACATAGAGGCTTGTTTCTTATCACGTTGCCATTCTATATAATTGAGTTCCCAAAAGTAGTTTTTTCCGTAGCGAACCCAAATATTTTGATAATCATATAATCCAGAAAAGCTGGCAAACATTCCATAGGAAAATTTATAGTTCAAATTTCCAAATGGGTGTTTGTAGACGAATTCAAATCCCTGGGGAAATATTTTTTCTGATGTGGATTTAAAATTAGAGTTATATTGATAATCTACACCCTGTGCACCAATTAGGGATGTTAGTAGACATCTTTGATCACAAAATTCGGCCAAGTCCCACGCAAAATAGACTCCCCAGTTATGAAAGGTGGCCATATTTTTTGAATAAGAATCAAAAAATCTTAATGATGAGGAATCATTTAATGAAAAGTTTCCATAAAGCATGACTGTCGGGGCGATCTCACTTTTAGCATTTCCAAACTTTTCCGAATTATCTAGGGTATAAGGGCCAAATCCTGCGGCCAATCTTAACCTAGGTAATTTTTTAGGTAGCTTTGCTCTGATAGTAATAACTTCCTCATTTCCCAAATAATCTACTAGCGATATTTTTGATTCACCCGTCTCATGGAAAACGATGAGATAAGGGGGTTCAGACTGATCTTTTAGTCGGTAGGAAGCTGATGTTAGAAGGACTTCAAGGTAAGGTTTTTCATCTCCGAATTTTCCTGTTCTTTGAATCTTGCAGCCGACTGAAAGATAATCATTTTTAATTCCTTCAATTTCAACAAAGTAAGGTGCACAAGTATAATCGATCAAGCTAGAGCGTTGAGATGATTGCGGTAAAATTCTTACCGTGCTGACTATTTTATGATCCTCAAATAACTCTAGGGGAAGAGATTCAAAC